>JAGNMH010000377.1 GCA_017991275.1 Acidobacteriota bacterium | reverse complement strand
ATGTATGGCCGCATGCCGAAAGTCACGCCGAAGGTGAACTGGGAAGTCGTCAGTTCAACCAACGTAACCAAGTACGACGTGCCGGTCGTCACCAAACAACTGGTCGGCCACGTAGACAATTCGTCATACCCAGCCGTCACCGTAGACATCAAGTTGACGCTGACGACCCCTGCCAATGCGGTTGGAGTGCCTGTGATTATGGAATTTGGATTGGGGCAATTGCCGCCGCGTCCGGCGAATGCTCCGCCGCTTCCCGTGCAGCCGGGAACTCCGTGGCAGCAACAAGTTTTAGCCAAAGGCTGGGGGTATGCCTCGCTGGTTCCCAACAGTATTCAAGCCGACAACGGCGCGGGGCTGACGGCGGGCATCATCGGCCTGGTCAACAAAGGTCAACCACGCAAGCCTGACGATTGGGGAGCTTTGCGCGCCTGGGCTTGGGGGGCGAGCCGCGCGCTGGATTACTTTGAAACCGACAAAGCCGTCAACGCCAAGATGGTCGCGCTGGAAGGTCATTCGCGTTATGGCAAAGCGACTCTGGTGACGATGGCGTACGAACCGCGTCTGGCGATTGCCTTCGTCAGTTCTTCCGGCGCAGGCGGAGCCAAAATTCATCGCCGCAACAATTACGGCGAGATGGTCGAAAACGTAGCCGCCGCGAGCGAATACCACTGGATGGCAGGCAATTACATGAAATACGCCGGGCCGTTGACGGCAAACGATTTGCCTGTTGACGCTCACGAACTGGTTGCGCTGTGCGCTCCGCGTCCTGTGTTCATCAGCGCAGGTTCGGTCGAAAAAGGCGACGGCTGGGTGGACGCCAAAGGCATGTTTCTGGCCGGAGCTTATGCCGGTTCGGTTTACAAACTGCTGGGCAAGAAAGACATGGGTACGATGGAATTTCCGCCGATGGAAACCGGTTTGATGGATGGCGACATCACATTCCGCCAGCACAGCGGAGGCCACACGCCGGGGCCGAACTGGCCTACGTTTTTGACGTTCGCCAGCCGTTATCTGAAAGCTCCCGCCGCGAAATAATGTTTTGCGACGACAGAAATTGGCCATTAACCATTGGCCATTAACCATTATTCGACAGGCAGAAAGGATCCTTACCCTGTCTGACAATGTGCAATGGCAAATGGTCAATGGCTAATTTTATGCGCTGTAACCTATCAATCTGTGATTGCGTCATTACCGGCGACGCTTCCATTCGCGGTTCAAAACCCAAAAACAATTTCTTTCGCTTTCAGGAGGATTCAAGTTATGCAGCTTCTTTCCAGGCAGCTATTCAAACAACTTTTCGTTTTCGCGCTTTGTTTAGGGCTGGTGTTGTCACCAGTCGCCACTTTTGCTCAGGACAAAAAAGCCGACGCGGACAATCGCGTTCGCAAAGCCAATTACGATCTGGCTTCGCGCTGGACGGCGCAAAAAGTCGGCAAGATGGTTTTCGACACGGCTGTCACTCCGCACTGGTTCGAAACCGGCGACAAGTTCTGGTACAGCTACGAAACAGGGCAGGGCAAGAAGTTTTATCTGGTTGACCCGCTGAAAAAATCCAAAACGCCGTTGTTCGACAGCGCCAAAATGGCCGCACAATTGACGACTCTGACGCGCATTCCTTACGACGCTCAGCATTTGCCGATCACAACCGTGCGAATGGTCAAGAAAGATTCGGCCTTTCAATTCGATATCAGCGTGCCGCGCGAAGCCGAAATCCCAGGTCTGAAAAAAGAAGAGCAAGCCGTTGCAGGCAGCGGGCAGGGAAATCCCGAAGCCGAAGAGCCAGAAGCTGAAGACGACGATGATGACGACCCGCAACAGCAACGGGGCGGCGCTCAAGCGGCAGCGACGCCACCGGCTTCGCCCAATCGAACAGTTTATTTTGAATGGGATTTGGCGACGGCCAAACTCAGTTTGATGCCGGATTACAAACCGCCGCGCAAAACTCGCTGGGCGTCTGTTTCGCCAGATGAAAAAACGATTGTGTTCGCTCGTGGCCAGAATCTGTTCATGATGGACGCCGACAATTACGCCAAAGCTTTGAAGAAAGAAGACGACACGACCGTCGTTGAAGCTCAGATAACGACCGACGGCGAAGACAACTACAGCTACGCTCGGCGGCTGCGCGAAGAAGAAAAAGCGGCCTACAAATTCAGCGACAAAAATAAAACTCCGCGCGTTCCGGCAATCAGAGTTTACTGGTCAAAGGATTCCAAGAAGTTTTCCGTCTTGCGCGACGATCAGCGTAAAGTCGCCGACCTGTGGGTGATCAACTCGCTGTCGAATCCCAGGCCGACGCTTGAAACTTATCGTTATGGCATGCCCGGCGAAGCCAATCAGCCGCAAGCCGATTTGGAAGTTTTCGATATTGCCAGCAAAGCTCGCGTCAAAGTGAAAGAAGATCGCTTTCCCGATCAACAAATCGCGCTTTACACCGCTGTGCCGACCAACACCGAGCGCGAACGTGTGCGCTTCATTCAAGTTGATCGCACGGGCCTTGAGCAGGATCAGCAGCAACAAGGCGGCGCTCCGCCGGGCACGGGCGTCGAACCGAAATGGCTGGCTGACGGTTCGGACAAGCTTTATTTTTATCGCACCAGCCGCGATCTGAAAAAGATTGATGTGTGCGTCGCCGACACCGCAACCGGCGAAGTCAAAACCCTGATCGAAGAACGGCTGAACACTTATGTCGAAATCAAACCGCTGGTGCTGATTGGCAACGGGCAGGAATTGATTCACTGGTCAGAGCGTGACGGCTGGGGGCATTACTACTTGTTCGGAGCCGATGGCGCACTGAAAAACCAAATCACTTCGGGCGAGTTTTATTCCGACAGCATCGAAGCCGTGGACGAAAAAACTCGGACGTTGTACTTCAACGCCAATGGCCGCGAAACTGGCGAAGACCCGTATTACCTGCACACTTACAGCGTCAATTTCAGCGGCGCGGGAACGAAGCTGCTGAATCCCGGCGACGCTTCGCACGCGGCGGCGACTTCGGATTCTGGCAAATACTTCGTCAACAACGCTTCGCGCATTAACTCCATTCCTGAATCCATCTTGTGCGACAACCTGGGCAACAAGGTTATGGAACTGGAGAAAACCGACCTGTCGGCAATGATGGAAGCGGGCTTCAAATTTCCTGAACCGTTCAAAGTCAAAGCCGACGACGGCGTCACTGACCTTTACGGCGTGATGTACAAGCCGTTCGATTTTGACGAAAAGAAACAGTATCCGATCATCGCTTACGTTTACCCGGGGCCGCAGACTGAAAGCGTGACCAAGACTTTCGTCCCGCGCAACGACCGCATAGCTCTGGCGCAATTCGGTTTCATCGTCATCGAAGTCGGCAATCGCGGAGGTCATCCCTCACGCTCGAAGTGGTATCACAATTACGGCTACGGCAATTTGCGCGATTACGGCTTGGCCGACAAGAAAGCAGCGATTGAACAGTTGTCGCGCCGCCACGCTTTCATTGACATTGAT
The DNA here is from genome assembly GCA_017991275.1 of Acidobacteriota bacterium. GTDB lineage: Bacteria > Acidobacteriota > Blastocatellia > RBC074 > RBC074 > RBC074. The sequence goes on along the minus strand of JAGNMH010000377.1, from coordinate 2,430 downwards.
CGCGTAGGCATCTTCGGCCATTCGGGCGGAGGCTTTATGTCAACGGCGGCGATGCTGGTTTACCCGGACTTTTTCAAAGTCGCGGTGTCGTCTTCGGGCAATCACGAAAACAACATTTACAATCGCTGGTGGAGCGAAAAACATCACGGCGTCAAGGAAGTCACCGACAAAGACGGCAATGTGAAGTTTGAATACACCATCGAAAAGAACTCCGATCTGGCCAAAAACCTGAAAGGGCATTTGATGCTGGCGACCGGAGACATTGATGACAACGTGCATCCGGCTAATACCTTCAGGATGGCTGACGCTCTGATCAAAGCGAACAAGCGATTCGACATGCTGGTCATCCCCGGCAAACGTCACGGATACGCCGACGCGACCAATTACTTTTTCTGGGTACGAGCGGATTATTTCTGCAAACATCTGTTGGGTGATGTCAGCGGAAGCGTTGATATGGTTGAGTTAAACAAGGAACGCGAACAGGTTGGCGACAAAGGCGCTGCTCGCAGAGGCGGTGGCCGCTAGATCAAATCACGCTGGCTTGGTACAGTGTCGCGCGCGTCAGCAACTTGGTGCGGTACCGCGCGCGTGAGCAAGCGGCTCATTCTTCAAAGACAACCGCTTGCTTACGCGCGCGGTACTGCACCGGTCAAGACGGCGCGGTACTGTACCAACCAGGAAAGGTCATCAACAATGAGTAAGACAGTCAGCGAAGAAAGTCTGCATCGCATCAATAACTTCGTCGAAAAGTATTGCGAGAAATCCGGCACCAGCGTCCACCCGGACAAGGAAGTCACCGAAGCCGTCGTGCTCGGTCTGGCTTATAACAAAGACACACTGGGCAAACCGCTTTGCCCCTGCCGTTTTTATCCGAACAAACAGGAAGAAGTGACGCATCGCACATGGATTTGCGCTTGCGACGACATGCAGGTTTATAAGTATTGTCACTGCCTGTTGTTCGTCACTCCCGAAGGTTTGCCGATCACCGAATATCTGCCCGAAGATCACGAAGCACTCGCAGCTTACGGCGTGGTCAAAGACCCGACACCCGACAAAGGCCGCCCGCTGCGCGCCAAAGCCGCCGAACGTGAAGAAGAACGAAAGAACAGACCGTCGTAAATTAATATGGAGTGCTGCTGCCTGGCGCAGCTTTGGCTTTCGCCACAAACGCATTCACCGGAACCAGAGCGCTCCACAGCAAATGAAAAGCGGTGTCGAGCCACCGCACTCCAAATCGTAACTTATGCCCAACGGATACCTGAGCTTGGTTTTACACGCGCACCTGCCGTTCGTGCGCCATCCCGAATACCCCGATTTCCTGGAAGAAGATTGGCTGTACGAGGCCATCAGCGAAACTTACATTCCGCTGTTGATGGCCTTCAATCATCTGCGCGACGAAGGCGTTAAGTTCCGCCTGACGATGAGCATGACGCCGCCACTGTGCGAGATGCTCAGCGATCCGTTGTTGCAGCAGCGTTACGTTAATCACCTGAACAAGCTCTGCGAGTTGGCCGAAAAGGAAGTCGAGCGAACACAGCGCGAAGCTCCGCAATTTCATGCCGCAGCATTGATGTATCGCGGCCATTTCAACGAATGCCGCGAAGTGTTTGAACACAAATATCAGCGCAACATCGTGCGCGGATTCAAAGAATTGCAGGACGCGGGTTATCTGGAAATCATCACCTGCTGTGCCACACACGGTTATCTGCCGCTGATGTCGAACGAAACAGCCAAGCGCGCTCAGATTCAAATCGCCCGCGAAAATTACATCAAACATTTCGGTCGGCCTCCGCGCGGAATCTGGCTGGCCGAATGTGCCTTCAATCCCGGCGACGACCGCTACCTGCAAGAAGCCGGAATCAAGTTTTTCATCGCCGATGCCCACGCGATTTTGTACGGCTCGCCGCGACCTCGGCGAGGCATTTACGCTCCGGTCATTACGCCCGAAAACGTAGCCGTCTTTGCCCGCGATTCGGAAACCAGCGAGCAGGTTTGGAGTTCGGAAATCGGTTATCCCGGCGATCCCGATTACCGCGAGTTTTACCGAGATTTGGGTTACGACGCTCAGGATTTCGATTACATCAAACCTTACCTGCACGACGACGGAGTCCGCCGCAACATCGGCGTCAAATACCACCGCATCACCGGCAAAATGGATTTGCATCTGAAAGCGCCTTACGTGCCGGAATGGGCGACGAACAAAGCGGCTTCGCATGCGGGAGACTTTATGCGGAACCGTCAGGCGCAAGCAGGACATTTGCAGCACACGCTGGGACGCGCGCCGCTGATTCTGGCTCCTTACGACGCAGAGTTGTTTGGTCACTGGTGGTTCGAAGGGCCGCAGTTTTTGTTTTACCTGTTCAAAAAACTGCATTACGACCAGGACGAAAATCAGCCGATTTCGCCGATTGATTACCTGACGATTTATCC
>JAGNMH010000376.1 GCA_017991275.1 Acidobacteriota bacterium | reverse complement strand
AGGAGACCGCGAAGCTTTGGCCAAAAAACCTGCCCCGACCGGCTCGGTTAAAAATAGGCTTGGAGAAGACGACGGTTATGGCATAGTCGTTTTTTACTCTTCGACCGTTCACGGCAACCTGGAAGTTTGCGGTTGTCCGATTCATCCGCTGGGCGGAGTCGCCCGTAGAGCCGGTTACATCAACGCTTTCAAACGCCGCAGCCCTGATGCCGCGACTTTGCAGGTGGACGCCGGATTCATTTTTGGTGATGAAACCAACGCGGCTGGAGAATTGCGCGAAGACATTCGGTTGATGAACGATTGGATCGTCCGTGCTAATGAAGTGATGGGGATGGATGTGGTCAACCTAGGTTTTCGCGATTTGCGCTATGTGGGAATGCTGCTGAATCCGTCAGCGGCGTGGGCTGGCAAACCGAAGCCAGAAAAGTCATCGCTAATTTCTTCAAACATCAAACCTGTTGATTCCTCTCGCGTTGCTCCAGCGCCTTACGTCATCAAAATCGCTACCGCCAGGCGTTTGCCCGAACCTGTTCGGATAGCCTTCATCGGAGTCAGCGACACCGCGCCTGAAGAACAAGCGGCGGCAGTGAAAGCTTCCGGCCTGGCGATCAATGACCCGTTGGCGGCAGTGAAGGCAGCGTTGGCTGAAGTTCACGACAAAGTGGATGTGACTGTGGTTGTTGGGTTTCTGTCACTGCCGATGGTCAACCGGCTGGCCAGGCAAAACGATGATCTGGACATAATAATCAACACAGACGAACGTGGCCTGGTTCCCGACCCTAAACAGATAAACAACGCGCTGGTGGTTTACGCTGCTAAAGAAACCAAGCATTTGGGCGAGCTTCGTTTTTACACAGATAAAGAAGGCGTTGTTGAACGATTTACGGCTCGTTATGTCGAGCTTGATGAAGTCATACCAGACGATCCGCAAATGCTGGCGATTACCAAACAGGCCCGCAAAGAAATTGACGTAGTGCAAAACCGAATGGCTGAAGAAGAAGCCAAGACTTTTGCGGCGAACAACGCCGGTCAGCCTTCGGCTTATGTCACATCAGAGACCTGCGCCAAGTGCCACAAGACCGAATACGACGTTTGGCAGAAATCGCGTCATTCACAGGCCTTTGCCGCTTTGGAAACCAAGCGGCGGACTTTTGACGCAGCTTGCATCGGCTGCCATTCGCTGGGTTTTCAGAAAGCGGGCGGGTTCGTAAACATCAAAGCTACGCCGCATTTGGCAAACGTCCAGTGCGAATCCTGCCACGGCCCAGGAGCCGAGCATGTGGCCAAACCGACTGTTGCCAGTTACAAAACTCCGGCGAAAAACGAAAGCTGCCTGATTTGCCACGACCGCGAAAACAGCCCCGATTTCGACTTTGCGAAATACTGGCCGGTTGTTGCTCACACAAATTCCCTGAAACAACCTGACGCTGGCAAAACGAAAACTGCTGTGCCTGGCCGAGTGCGGAAAAATTGAGAAGATGGAAAGCCTGCTCAAATTACTGCCGACTATGATTCGCCTCTCCGGCGACAACGAAGAAGTTCGTGAGCAGGCAGTTTTTGCCGCTTGGAGGGTTGCTGCGGGCAAAGGCGTGGCGAGCGGTTCAGTGCCGTTTCGTTTGTACGAGAAACAATTGGTCGTTGCCGTGTTGGATCAATTCTGGAAAAAGCAGTTGGAATCGCTGTCCAGTCATTATCTGTTTCGCATCAATTCGCTTTTGGGCGCTCCGATGGTTTCTTTCATCGAATTCCGGCTGGATCGAGATTTCGTTTTGAAAGCTCGCGGCCACGAAGCGCGCGGTTACGAATTCCACCACACTGAAGAACTGACTGAAGAGTTGAAAGAATCAGCCCAGGAAATCAAAGACCCTGAACTGCGCGAAACCTTTTTGCGCGCAGCGGCAAAGAGCCTGGAAAGAAAAGAATCCGATCAGTAGCAATCCAAAATCTAAAATTCAAAACTCAAAATCGTTCTATGCCTATCACACGAACCGAAGTTGAAAAGATCGCCAAGCTGGCCAATCTGGAATTGACCGATGCCGAAAAGGAATCGTTTTCCGGTCAACTGGCCGCCATCGTTGAACACATTGATCAACTGAATGAACTGGACACATCCAACGTCAAACCGTGGCAGACGCGCAGCGTAGGGAACGCGGCTACCTCGTATGCTTCGCGGGAAGATGTAGTTGAACCGAGCCTCGGCCAGGAAAAGGCTTTGGAACAAGCGCCAGACCCGGACGAAGGTCATTTCACTGTTCCGCGAGTCATCTAGCAACAGAACTTTTATCTCACGCCAAGCTTCAAAAACCGCAAAGAAATTTTAGTCTTCTTGACGTCTTCGCGGCTTGGCGCAAAAACTCATCGGAGTTAATTCATTGAGCACGAAACTGACTGTCGAAGAAATCCACAAACTTTACGCATCGGGCGACGCCAAGCCGAGCGAGATTGTCCGATCTACTATTGAAAAAATAGAAACCGATAATGACCGGCTGAACGCTTATCTGACTGTTAGCCGCGAGTCCTCGCTGAAACTTGCCGAAGCGATGGATGCCGACATTCAGTCCGCCGTCAAAGAAAAACCTCTGGCCGGAATTCCAGTCGCCATCAAAGACAACATGTGTGTTGCGGGAGTCCGCACGACCTGCGGGTCGCGTATTTTGGGAAATTACCTGCCGCCTTACACCGCGACGGCTGTCAAAAAACTGGAAGCCGCCGGAGCAATCATCGTCGCCAAAACCAATCTGGACGAATTCGCCATGGGTGGTTCGACGGAAAATTCCGCCTTCGGCACGGTGCGAAATCCCGTCAACCCCGATTACGTTCCCGGTGGAAGTTCAGGCGGTTCAGCAGTTGCAGTCGCCGCCGGTCACGTCCCGGTTTCGCTGGGTTCTGACACTGGAGGTTCGATTCGCCAACCGGCTTCGTTTTGCGGCATCATTGGTTTGAAACCGACTTATGGCCGAGTCTCGCGATTTGGTTTGGTGGCTTATGCCTCTTCGCTGGATCAGATTGGGCCGTTTGCGAATTCTGCCAAAGACGCCGCGCGAATGTTGCAAGTCATTTCCGGCCATGACCGCCACGATTCAACATCGGCGAATGTGGAAGTTCCGAACTTTCTTTCGGCGTTGACCGGCGACATTAAAGGTTTGCGCGTTGGGGTGCCGCCGGAATGTTTTGGCGAAGGTCTGGACGCCGAAGTCAAAGCGAGCGTCGAAGCCGCGATCAGCAAACTGAAAGACCGTGGCGCTGAAATTGTTGAAGTCCATTTGCCTCACACAAAATATGTTGTCGCCGTTTATTACTTGATCGCCACCGCCGAAGCTTCGTCGAATCTGGCGCGGTTTGACGGCGTGCGTTACGGCCATCGAACTGAAGAAGCCCGCTCGCTTTCGGATTTGTACCGTCGTACCCGTGACGAAGGTTTTGGCGCTGAGGTCAAACGGCGAATCATGCTTGGCACGTTCGCACTGTCGTCGGGTTATTACGACGCTTATTACGAAAAGGCTCAGCGAGTGCGGGCGATGTTGGTCAACGATTTCGATGAGGCTTTCAAAAAGTGTGACGTCATTGCCACGCCAACTGCTCCGACGCCTGCCTTCAAAATCGGAGAAAAGTCCGATGATCCCTTGGCAATGTATCTGGGCGACATTTACACGGTGACGATCAACCTGGCCGGAGTCCCGGCGATCAGTGTCCCGTGTGGCGTGTCGTCAGATGGATTGCCAATCGGAATTCAATTGATTGGCAATCACTTCGACGAAGCGCGATTGCTGAATGCGGCTTACGCTTACGAGCAGTAAAGCTACCTAAAACACGCCCACGCAAACACAACCAACACAATCGCGCTCAGCAACAATAACGGCACGGCGGTCGGCGAACATCCGGCTTTGCCTGCTGGCTCGTTTTCAGATTGCGGTGAAATCACCTCGGCCTGTTTGGCCCGAAGTGCTTTGGCCTTGGCTGCGCGTTCTCTGCGCAATTCGACTTTTTGTTTCAGCAGGGCGAGTTTCTTTTTGCGATCTGGGAATTTGCCTGGAATTCCCAGCGGGATGATGGTGGTGGTTACAACTCTGCGGAGCGGCCAGGTGATTGGAACTATGACTGAGTCAGATTTGAAGCATCCGCGATTTGGTTCAGCTAGTTCGTAAACAATTGGCAGAATGATGGCATCTGCGCTTTGCCGCTGCGCGTGAGAACTGTCCACGCGCAAGGTCGGCGGGCGCGGTTGAAGGAAATTGTTTGGTTTCCGATGCGTCATGACTGCATCTCCGGCGAACAGCCTCAGTTCTCATTTATCAGCTTTTCCAATTGTTTTTCCAGGTTGCGATATTCGCCTGTGCCACGTTTTATGTGGCGAACATTGCCGCGGCGGTCAATCAACACAACGGTCGGCAGACTGGCAATGGCGTAACGTTCTTCATTTGTTACGTCGTCCATCCTGCCAACGGCAATCGGGTAATTCAGTTGGTGTGCGGTCTTGAAACTGCGCAAAGCGTTCAACTCCTGTTCGCGCGTCAGACCCTCTTCTTTGTCGGAGCGCCCGAACAGTTTGGTGACGCCGATGATTTCCAACCCTTTGCCTGAAAACTTCTTTTGAAATTCCTGCCATTGAGAAAAAGCGCCGGCGCATTGGCTGCACCACATCGCCCAAAAATCCAGCAGAACAACTTTGCCGCGAAAGCTGGCAATTTTTACCGGCTCAGAACTGATCCATCGCGGAGCTTCGATTTCAGGCGCTGGATTGCCCATCAAACGGGCGGCGGCCAATTCGGATTCGTAAAAGGGTTTTAGTATTGCCTGCTCTTCAAACGCATCTTTCAGAAAGCCTTTGTTGAATTCTTCGGCTTCTTTTTTGAAGCCAAGTCGTTCTTGGGCGGCAATGTACTCGGCAGCCAACGACAGTAGGTCGCGCATCATCTGGTCGGATGCCCGCTGATCCGGTTCTCTCAACCTGCCTCTGTTTGTTTGCAAATCGTAACCGCGTCTGGCTTGCTTGGCCGCCATTTCGTAACGGCCACGCTCGCGCCAGGCAATCGTTAACTCCTTGAACAATCCTACGCGCGATGCCAACTGAAGAAAATTCTCCGGGATTTCCTGAAACAAACCATCCAACAGTTTTTGCGCTTCTTCGACCTTGCCCAACTGCACCAGGGAGCGAATCAATCCATTTCGTACTACTTCGGCAAAACGGGATTTCGAATCGGTTTTCAGGTAAGCCTGACCAGCTTCGATTGACTGGGCAAACATTTCCGTCTGCATATAAAGCGAGTACAAAGCCAGTAATTCCTGACCTTTCCAATCTCCAATTTGGAATCCTCCCAGTTCGGTCGCCGCTTTTTTTCTCGCTAATTCTGCGCGCGATTCCCAATCATAAAGCTGGGCTTTGCCGTCACCGACATCGCGGTCGAATTCTTCCTGTAATTTGAGTTGATCTTCCTGAAGCTGGCGCAAAACCTTTGTCGGTTTGCTGCTTTGTGCAGAAGTCGGCGATTGCGCCACAGGACAAACCAGCGACAAAAACATTACGCCAAGACTGATGACGAGAATCCTTTTTGACATACCGTTACCGAATCAATCCGTGAAAAATCGTGCGTGGGATAGTTGAGCTTGGCGCTCATTCTATTCGCAGCTTCGCGCGCGAAGCAAGAATTCATTCGCGCTTAAAACAAAAGGTCAGAACATCGCTGTCCTGACCTTTTGTTTTTGTTGGCAGTTTTCGCCAATCGCCAAGCTGTTTGTTGAACTAGCAGGATGGCGGGAAGACCGGGATCACGTAATTCGCCGTGTTGGTCAACCTCAGTTTGTGCAGGTTATGTCCCTGGTTGAAGGCTCCTGAACTGGAATCAGCGTTCGGGTTGAAGTTAATCGCGGCTCCGGTCATGCCCCACAGACCCGTCGTCGGCCACAGTTTGAACCAGCC
>JAGNMH010000375.1 GCA_017991275.1 Acidobacteriota bacterium | reverse complement strand
GTTCGGAACCGACCAAATGATTTGGCCAAAGCTCATGGCTTATTCAATCAGCATCATTCAAAACGCGCAGTACCTGACGCCTCAGCAAAAACGCGACATCCTGTACAACAATGCCGCGCGGTTCCTGCGGCTTGAGACGAAAGCAGCGAACTGAATTCACTGATGGGCGACACAAAACGAAAGCCTTGCTTTGTCATCGGCAATTGGTGAGACAGAAAAACTGACACACAAACGCCTAAAACTATCGCGCAAACTTCCGCTGTACAGGTGAACGCAACGATAACGATTAAGAACATTGCGGTTGATGCCACCCAACAAGCGACAGACGCCGGAATCAGAGTTCTGCCAGGAGACAGCATCTTGGTTGGCGCCGAGGGACTACATCAAACTGGTATTGGACAAACCTTTACGGTTATGGGAGATAAGATGGCGAAAGCCTCCGGCAACCATACTTTCCGGCAAACCGATCCCGGGTCATTAGTTGGTTGGATTGGCACAACTGAGGCAGATCAAACGAACTATTTTCAAGTCAGTAAAGCCAGCCCGATCACGTCAAATAAAAGCGGCTTTCTCTATTTTGCAGTCAATGGCCGGCGGTATGAATATGCCAATAATTTTGGCTGAAGCCTTGCTTCATTATTGGCATCGTGCCAATGCGTTCGCCCGTAGCCGTGAACACCGCATTCGCAATCGCAGGCAGAATCGGCGGCAGCGCAGGTTCGCCAAGTCCTGGCGGCGGATTATCGGTGGATTGTTAGATTTCAGGAAATTGTTACGATCACACGACCAGACTTGGCCGGGCGTTCGACGAATTCGTGCGCTGCGGCAATCTCATCAAGTGGAAATGTTGCGGCAATCTCCGGCCCCTGCCACCCTGCCTCAAGCGCCTGATTGATGGCGCGCGCAGCTTCCATCTTCGCATCCATCGGTACATCGTCACTCCCGATAAAGAACACGCTGGCGTTGCTGAAGACGAGAGGCCAGTACGGAATTTCCGGCCTGAATACATCTGAGGCGTAAGTGGCGATAGCACCACCTTGCGCCAGGATTGCAATGTCCGTTTCGATGTTCGCGCCAAAAGCCACTTCAACGATGTGATGGACGCCGTCGGGAGCGAATTCACGGACCCGCAGCACTAAGGATTCATCCGAGAGTAAGACTCTGTCTGCCCCTGCACGCGCGGCGATTTCCTGGTCGCGTTCAGAACGGCAAGTAGCGATGACGCGCGCTCCCGCGCGATGCGCGAGTTGCACGGCGAAAGCACCAACCGCTCCTGCGCCGCCTTGCACCAGCAGGGTGCGTCCCTCAACTGGGCCTGCCACGTGAACCGCCCGATGCGCGGTGAGGCCGGGAATACCGAGACAAGCCCCCTGCTCAAACGAAACATTCGCGGGTAATGAAACCGCCTGCGCCACAGGCACAGCAGTGTATTCGGCAGCAGTACCGAAGGGGCGATAAGTTTGCGCCCCATAACACCACACGCGCCGCCCGATCCACTCCTCTGATACGCCTTCGCCCACAGCGTCAACCGTTCCTGCGCCGTCGCTGTGCGGGATGATACGCGGATAAGACAGTCCATATCCGAAGGCGTCCTGACGCTTTTTTACGTCGCCCGGATTGATGCCTGAAGCGGCCACGCGAATCCGTACTTCACCTGGGAGCGGCTGGGCTGCGTCCATTTCGCCGACGGTCAAAACGTCGCGTGCTGCGCCTTGTTTTTCATACCATGCTGCTTTCATAAGTTCCGAGTTGCTCCCCAGAAGCCATGCAGGAGGACGATTGCAGGTTTTTTCGCTCACGCTTCTCTTTCAGAAAGCATTTACGCGAAACTAAAGCCCTGCTTCGTCATCGGCATCGTGCGAATACGTTCGCCTGTCGCCGAAAAAACGGCATTGGCAATCGCGGGCAGAATTGGCGGCAGTGCTGGTTCGCCCAAACCTGTCGGCGAGTTGTTGGATTTGATCCAGTGGACTTCGATGGGTGGCGTTTGCGACATCTTCACCAGCGGATGTTGATGATAGTTCGATTGCACAACTCGGCCATTCTTCAAGGAAATCTCCTGCAACATTTCGCTCATGCCGTCCACGATTGCACCCTGCGTCAGGTTTTCAGAGGCACCGACGTTGATGATGTGGCGCCGATGCCTCTGGCGACCCAGACTTTATTTCCCTTTCACGTCATAGCAAGTCAACTCATTTTGATTGCGGATGTAAAGCTTGCCGCCAATGACCACCGGATGCGCCCAGCTATCCCAGCCTCTGTCGTTGATCGGAAAGCGACCTTTTTCGACATAAGCCGTCGGATTGGCTTCGGCCAGTCCGACCATTTGTTTTTCGCCGAGCAGATACAACATCCCGTCTGCGTAGGTGATCGAGCCTTTGCCTACACTGCGGTCTTTCCACATTACTTTGCCTGTGTTGAATTCGATGCAAGTCAGAATCGCGTTTGAAAAGCCGTACAGATAACCATCAACCAAAACCATTCCACCGTGATGGTTCATCATCTCGCGCGTGAAGTAGGCTTCTTCTGCTTTGATCTCGCCGTTCTCCGCCTTCAGGTTGAGCAAGGCTCCACCGGTTCCATAAGCCGACGAAAAGAACACTTTGTTATCGGCAAAAACCGGCGTCGCGCAATTGGCTACGTTGTTGGCAACTTTGTTGTAGCTCCACATCAATTTGCCATCGCTGGCGCGCACGCCGACTGCCGCGTTTGAAGTGAAGTTTAGATAGCTGCGGACTCCGCCCACTTCAGCAATGATGTTTGACGCATAACCTGCCTGAGCCGTTAATTCTTTGGTGCGCCAAATCTCTTTGCCCGTCATTTTGTCCAGCGCGACGATGCCTGCTTCTTTGCCGCCTGGTGACACGATCAACTTGTTGCCGTCAATCAGCGGCGATTCGCTGATTAGCCAGCGTGGATTGCTGCCGCCAAACTCTTTCAGGATGTTTTTGCTCCACACCGAAGAACCATCTTTTTCGCGCAAGCAAGCCAGATCGCCATTCTCTGTCAGCACGTACATGCGGTCGCCATCCAATGTAGGTGTGCCGCGCGGCCCGTTGCCTTTGTCCTGATCCAAACGCGGCCTAAAGGCGACCGACCAAATCTGTTTGCCATCCGTGCGGTTCAACGCGAACACGGTACTCTTGCCTTCACCGCTTGTGCCTTGCACATAGATACGCTCACCACGAATCGCCACTGAGCCGTAACCTTCACCAAGATTGGCGATTGACCAAACAGTAGCCGGGCCTTTCTCCGGCCATTGTTTGAGCAAGCCCGTTTCGCTCGACAAACCGTTGCGCTGCGGCCCGCGCCATTGCGGCCATTCGGATTCAGGAGCAACCGTGCCAGCAGTCAACGGCAACAACGCAAACGCGCAAAGTAGCGCCAGTGAAAATAAAACCTTCATGATTGTGTTTCCTTATTTCGTGCCACCCTTGCGGGAAGTCGGAGTTGATTTAGTGTTTGCAGCCGTAGCTTCTGCGGCTTTATGAATGGCGGCGCGAACGCGCAGGTAAGTTCCGCAGCGGCACAGATTCCCGTTCATCGCCGAATCCATGTCCGCGTCCGTTGGCTTAGGAGTTTTCGCCAGCAACGCACAAGCCGACATAATTTGCCCGGCTTGACAGTAACCACATTGCGGAACATCCAGTTCCTGCCAGGCGACCTGCACCGGATGCGAACCATCCGGCGAAAGTCCTTCAATCGTCGTCACCGCAGCATTGGTCGCAGCCGAAACCGGCGTTGAACACGAGCGCACCGGTCTGCCATTCAGGTGAACTGTGCAAGCTCCACACAACCCCATGCCGCAACCGAACTTCGTTCCTTTCAGGTCGAGTTCGTCGCGCAATACCCAGAGCAACGGAGTGTCCGGGGCGCCGTTAAATTGCTGACTCTTTCCGTTTACTTTCAGCTTGATCATAAAAATTTTCCTCGCAACGGGTAAGCTGGACGCCTTTATTCCGGCATCACTGTTTATTTTTGGGTTTGTTTTTGAATCCACTCACTCAACAAATCCATGTAGCTCGGTTCCGGTCTGCGCCCGTGTAACCAACTCTCTGTTTGAATGCTATGGTCAGCACCGGCATATACGCGACAGGTGACATTGCGGTTACCGCCTCGCGTGAAAGCAGCTTCGATGGCGGCGCGGCTTTCCGCCACCGGCACAAGCACGTCATCCCCTCCCCACACTGCCAGCACCGGAACGCGGACTTTCTCAAGCATCGGGATTGGGTCGTAATCCATCTTGGTGCAATACCAATTCCACCACCAATTGTCCGGCGACAGAAGCGAACCTAGCGCCGAAGCCCACGCCTTTTCTTGAACAGCCTGTCTGGCATCCGCATACGCCTGCCAGCCGGTTCCCGTCCGTGCGTAATGCTGCTGCAAATTCACAATGTTCAGCCCCTGCGCGACATCTGCTTCTGAGTTGGTAACGGCTCGCAACTGGAGCTCGTTTTGATAAAGGTTTTGCTGCGCAAACGTCACGCCGGTCGCCGCTTGCATCACGACAAATGCGACATCAGCGGATCGTGAAGCTGCCCACGGCGCGATAATCGCTCCTTCGCTTCCGCCCCAGACTCCGATACGTTTTGCGTCAATCGCCGAAAGCCCCATGAGAAAATTGACGCCCGCCAGCGCATCGTCCGCTAGTGCGCTGAACGGGCTTGCTCTCCAACTTCCTGTCGAAGCAGCAACGCCGCGTTTGTCATAAATCAGACCGGCAATCCCGCGCCTTGCCAGAATGTCAGCGTAGTAACGATAGGTTTCCCGGCTGTCATCGCCTGAGCCGTGAATGAATATCACCGCAGGATGCGGGCCGGTTCCTGAGGGAACATAGAGCGTCCCAGCCAGTGTGACCTCTCCGTTTTGAAACCGGACTTCTTCCAGACGAGGCGAACGACCCCATCGTATTAACCCAAGCGTCACCGCGCCTAGAAGAATTGCCAGCGTGATCAGGATTGCCTTCTTGCCCATACGAATTTCATCGTAACTGGAATTACGCGAAGCTAAAGCCCTGCTTCGTCATTGGCATCGTGCGGATGCGTTCACCAGTTACCGCGAAAATTGCGTTGCACACCGCAGGCAGAATCGGCGGCAAAGCCGGTTCGCCCAAACCTGTCGGCGGGTTGTTGGTTTTCAGGAAATGGACTTCGATAGGCGGCGCTTGCGACATTTTCAGCCACGGATGCTGGTGATAATTCGATTGAACGACAGCCCCGTTTTTCAAAGTAATTTCCTGAATCATTTCGCTCAGGCCGTCTATGACTGCGCCTTGCGCCTGCGTTTCGGCGGAACTGGGATTGATGATGTGGCTGCCTACGTCAGCCGCTACCCAGACTTTGTTCACTTTGATTTTCTTATTTGCCGCCACACTAACTTCGGCGACTTCGGCAAAGTAACCGCGATGGCTGAAATGGAACGCCACGCCTTGCGCCGTGCCTTTCGGCAAAGCGCGTTTGCCCCAGCCGGATTTTTCAGCAACCAGTTTGAGGACGCCGATCATACGATTGGCATCCAAACCTTGTTCGCGCTGTCCCAAAGGCAGCGGCGTGCCAGCCAACAAATCCAATCGGAACTGCAACGGGTCTTTGCCGGCGGCGTACGCCAGTTCGTCAATGAACGATTGAATCACCCAAGCTGTGCTGTTCGAATAAGGCGCGCGCAAAGCTCCGGTTTTTAGCCCCAAGCCCATCACCGAAGATTGCACACGGAAGTTCGGCACGAAACGCGCCGGAAATTCGCCCGGCTGAAATCCGCCGTCGTGCGCGAAGTTATTCCCTTCGCCATACCCAACGAAATGATCGTGCCACGCGACCAACTTGCCTGTGTTGTCTACTGCGGCTTTCATAAACTGGAAACCGCCGCAACGATAATAATCGTGTTGAATATCGTCTTCGCGCGACCAGAGCAGCTTGACCGGAGCGTTGACTTGTTTAA
>JAGNMH010000374.1 GCA_017991275.1 Acidobacteriota bacterium | reverse complement strand
ACGTATTCCAATGGGCTTACCAAATAGTTGATAGAATCAAAAGCAACGCTGTTAAGTCTTATGCCCTGGCAGATATAGCAAAGGTGATGGTTGCTCAAGCAACGAAGACTAAATCTATTGATCTCTTACAAGATGCCATCCATGTTGTTGAGAATATAGATGGAACATATGTAAAGGTTCCGGTTCTTATAGCTGCTGCAAAGACGATGACTACCTTTGGCAAAAAGGAACAGGTTATTGATTTGTTATTACAGGCACGTCAAGCTGCAGAGAGAATAGGTGATAACCCTATTAGAGAATCTGCTTTAAGCAGTACTGTAATGGCGATGGCTGAGTTAGGCGTGAAAGAGCGAGACAGTTCATTGATACAGCAAGCCCTCCAAGTAGCGGAAAAAATCGGTTATGATCCGACCAAGGCTAGTGTTTTAAGAGAAATAGCAAAACTTGCTGCAAAGTTGGGGGATTTTCGTTTGGCACGTACAATTGCTTCTAAGCAAATTAGTGTGGCTGAAGAGATAAGAACACGTGTGTTGATTCTTGAAACTTGGGCAAGATCAAAAAATCCTGACTTGGTAGGTGAAAAACCAAAAGATGAAGAACGAGACGGACGCACCCATTAGAAGCAGGCAAGAGAGTAACTGCTCATTTTGCTGAAACGGCTTGGCATTCAAGCCAGTTCGCAAAACAGGAGATATTATGACTGAAACCGAAAAGATCATTGAGATACTGGGTGGAACGAAGCTGCTAGGCAAGACAGTCATCAGGACTCAGACTCTAATTCCAGCCGTCAGGAAAGGGGGCAGATTCGATGTTGTCACTCATCTGACAAAGCTTTACCAGATTCCGGATGTCGCCACGCAGCGGATCATTGCCGTTTCAGATCGCACTTGGACTAGGCGGAAAGCCAGCAACCAGCTTGATCCTGTCGAATCGGATCGGCTGTATCGGCTGGCGCGCCTGATTGCTCGGATGGAAGAAGTCTTCGGCTCGCGCGAAAAAGCGGAAATCTGGCTCAAGGAACCGAACCGCGCGCTGAGCATGCAGACGCCGCTCGACTTGCTCGATACCGATGGGGATCAAAACAGGTCGAGGATGTCCTGATTCGGATCGAACATTGAGTCTTCAGTTGATTCGCATCTATCACCTCATCGCCGCCTGTTACCTCCACCATGTTCATTGCGCGAAGCTGGAACGCAGTTTGACTCCCCAGCGGCCATTTTCTTTTGTCAGAATGTAGAGCGATTCGTAGCTGCCTATGCGTGAGCCGTCGGCGCGGTAGCGGGTGAATCTTGTATCCACGTGAACTTTGTCGGCTGAGGCGTGAATGATGTGGCGGCGATCCCATTTGCTGTGATGCCAGTCGGTGATCGCTTGCCAGATTCGTGCGGCGTCCTGCTGGCCGGGTTTTTCCAGAACGCTCATTTTGCCGCTGGCCAATCGGTAATGCGGAAAGTGGAACGTCCGTTCCCAAGCCTCCAAATCCTTCTTGTTCCAGGCAGCCATATATTCGTCCAATACTTTCATTGCGGCGGTTTCGACTTCGGGATCAACTCGCGGCGCGGCTTTCTTCGGCGTCTGAGTGGATGCGGCGGTCAGAGCTACAAGCAAAATGACGAGCGTCAGAGTTTTCATAATTGTCCTTCGGAAAAGTTCGTAGTACCGCCTTCAGGCGGAATGGGGGCTTTTACCTTTTTCAAAGGGAAAAGCCCCATTGCCAAGCCCTTTCGCCTGAAGGTGATACTACGAACTGAAAAGAAATCCGTCACCGTTCCGCCTGAAGGCGGTACTACATGCTTTTGCGCGACGATGATAATTGTTTGGGGGCTACACACAAAGGCGAGGGGCGGCTAAACTGGCGTGGCAATTCCGAAAACATAAAAGCGATTTCAAAGAGAGGTTTATGCAAATTCCCCATCAAGGTTTGGGGCGAGAGTTTTTTCTCGCTCAGGTCTTCAATGCGATTTTGTTGGTTTGCCTGGCATCAGTGGCTGCGTTGGGGCAATCGGTTTTACCGGGCGACATTTACAGTTTCAGAGGTAATGTCGGAGCTAATGCCACCGCCGAACCGATCGCGGTCAGCGGACAGTCTTTTACTCAAGGCTATCGTGTGACGGTAGGCGGGACTTCGGCCAAAGTTGATGATGCTGGATTGTTGTTTCGCACCGCGCAGGCTGTCGGCCAGGGAGACAACCTGCAACTGACTTTTTGGGTGCGAAAAGTTGCGCCTTTGGATGGCAACAACATTCGCGGCTTTGTCGGTTTTGAGAAGATTGACGCTTCGGCGACTAAATCGCTTTACACGACTTTTCCTTGCGATGGAGCGACGTGGACGAAGTACAGCATCCCGTTCAAGGCTGCGGCCAGTTACGCGGCAGGCGAAGCTCAAGTGGCTTTTCACTTCGCGCACGGGCCACAGACTTTTGAACTTGGCGGCATCAGTTTGGTCAGTTTGGGGCGAATTCCGCCTGTTACTGTCGAACCGGTTTCTGTTTTGCCTGCAAACGTTTACAGCAGTTTTTTCAGCTACTTCGATTCGCAAATCGGAGGATCAGCGTCAGTGGTCGGCGTCAATGGGCAAAGCTTTTTCCAGGCAATTCAACTTTCGACCAACGGCGATTCCGATCAGGTTTACCGCTCGGCAATGGGGTGGAATTCGGCTTCGGCGGTGAAAAAAGACGACGTGTTGCTGCTGTCGTTTTGGGCGCGAAAGCTGGAACCCGGCGGCAATGCGACGATTCGCGGGCAGGTGGTCTTTGAACGCGGCGCGAGTCCTTATGACAAAGCCATCAACGTCAATTTTCCCACCGACAGCAGCGATTGGCGCTTTTATCAATTTCCGTTCAAAGCTCACGACACATTTGCCGCAGGGCAGGTCAACCTGATTTTTCAGTTCGCTTATGGGCCGCAGAAGTTTGAAATCGGCGGAATCGCCCTGAACAATTACGGCCAGACGGTGACTCTGGCTCAGTTCAAAACAGAGTATTACTACCCTGGGCGTGGTGAAGCGGATGCTCCGTGGAGATTGGCGGCAATCGAACGCATCAATCAAGTTCGCAAAGGCGATTTGACTGTTCGCGTGTTCGACCGCGCAGGCAATCCGTTGCCGGGCGCTCAAGTGTTTGTTCAGCAAACCAATCATGCTTTCAAGTTTGGCTCTGCGGTGACGGCTCAACTGTTGGCCGGCAACGGGCAGACAGCGGCGGATCGTGAGCAATATCGTTCGCGCGTGTCTTCGCATTTCACAACCACGGTTTTGGAAAACGATCTGAAGTGGCCGTTTTGGGAAGACTGGCAATCGTGGAATCGTCAGGCGACGGTGGACACTTTCACCTGGTTGAAAGCTCAAAACCTGCCGGTGCGCGGTCACAATTTGATCTGGCCGAGCACGGACAATCTGCCGACAGACGCTCGTAACTTGGCGGGCGACGCCTTGAAAACGCGGATTGATCAGCACTTCGCCGATGTTCTGAAACCGGAAAACGCCGGTGGAAAATGTTATCAGTGGGATGTGGTCAACGAACCTTACACGAACTTCGATATTCAAGGCCGCATCGCCGTCGGCAACACTCCGCAATCAAATGGCAAGCTTGGCAATCAGGAACTCATTCGCTGGTTTCAGGTGGCGCGAAACCTTGACTCGCAATCGAAGCTGTTCGTCAACGATTACGACATTCTGGCGGCTGGCGGAGCCGACGTGAATCATCAAAATTACCTGTTCGAGTTGACCAAATGGATGCTGGCGAACGGCGCTCCGGTTGACGGCGTAGGCTTGCAGGGGCATTTCAGCCGCATTACTCCGCCCGCGCAGATGCAGACCATAATCGAACGCTTTTCTGCCTTGCCGGTGCAACTGGCCGTGACTGAGTTCGACATCAATCTGGCTGATGAAGAACTGCAAGCTGAGTTCACGCGCGACGTGATGGTGATGGTTTTCAGTCAGCCGAAGTTCACCGATTTTTTGATGTGGGGATTTTGGGAAAAAGCGCACTGGTTGCCGTTTGGCGCAATGTATAGAGCCGACTGGTCTTCGAAACCGAACGCGCTGGTTTACAACGATCTGCTTTTCCGCGAGTGGTGGACGAACGCCAGCGGAGTCAGCGATGCGGCTGGCAGATTTGCAACGCGCGGTTTCAAAGGTAATTACAACGTGACTGCGGTTTATGGCCGTGTCGCTCAAACAGTAACAACGGCGATTGACTCATCCGGCGAAGTGACGATCACGCTGGATGTTGCTGCGCCGCGTTCGCCGATCCGGCGCGATCAACCTCGCCAGATTTCCACGTTCGTAGCCCCGCCTTCGGGCGGAACGGGAGCGTATTTCTTGTCAGCCGCGAGACTTTCAACTGAGAACTCTTCCTTTTGAATAAGGAAACGCCCCCATTCCGCCTGAAGGCGGGACTACGTACTTTTTTGAGGAGAAAAAAATGACTGGACGTTTGACTGCAACTACGAACACCTGGGCTTTGTTGCCGTTGCGGCTGGGACTGGGAGCTATCTTTTTTGTTCATGGCGCGCAGAAAATTTTCGGATTGTGGGGCGGCAAAGGTTTGTCTGTCTGGGTGGCAGGAACCGCGCCGTTAAGTTTGCGGCCTTCATGGTTGTGGCTGGGAGCTGCGGCGTTTGCCGAATTTGTCGGAGGCACCTTGGTCATGTTCGGCTTTATGACTCGCATCGGGGCTTTTCTGATTGCCACAGTCATGGGTGTGGCGATATTCGGAGTGCATTTGCGAAACGGCTTTTTCCTGAATGACGGCGGTTATGAATTTGCGCTGGCTTTGCTGGCCATGGCGCTGACTTTATTGATTGCCGGTGGAGGAAATGGCTCGTTCGATTTTCAGCGATCAGGCGGCGGCAAATCCGGTCATCGCTGACCACCGATCTGATGCTTGACGCATATTGGAGCGCGTGTTACTTCACTCGCCAACTCGTTTTCAGGTTCAACTTCAAAAATGAAAACTTTATTTCGCGAACTGCTTTTTCCACTGATCGCCGTGCTGGCCGCTTTTGTTATTGGCGGTGTAATTGTGTTGGCAATTGGCGATAACCCCTTCACCGTTTACCGGTTGCTGATTTCCAGTGCATTCGGGCTGTTCGATGCGATGGGCAATTTCACCTGGGACAATTGGGGTTACACGTTGTTTTACGCGACGCCACTGATATTTACAGGGTTGGCAGTTTCGCTGACTTTCAAGTGCGGGCTGCTGAACATTGGAGCAGAAGGGCAGTTGGTGGTCGGAGCTTTCGCCGCTGCCTGGGTGGGATTCACCTTCAACGGTTGGTCTGGTTGGCTGTTGATTCCGATGGCCATGATTGCCGCGATGCTGGCGGGCGCTTTTTGGGGAGCGATTCCAGGAGTTCTGAAGGCTCGTTTCGGTTCGCACGAAGTCATCAACACAATCATGCTGAACTTCATCGCAGTCGGCCTGGTCAGCTATCTGACGCAAAGCCGATACAAGGAAGCCGGCGATCCGATCATGGAGACCAAGCTGATCGCCGAACAGGCGCACATTGCACGGTTCTCGACCCTTCTGTCGCCGCTGGGAATCAA
Organism: Acidobacteriota bacterium; assembly: GCA_017991275.1. GTDB lineage: Bacteria > Acidobacteriota > Blastocatellia > RBC074 > RBC074 > RBC074. The sequence continues at coordinate 391 of JAGNMH010000374.1, read as the reverse complement.
CTTCCCCGAACGGATTCCGCTCAGCGTCGCTTTTCTGCTGGCCCTGCTGGCGTGTTTTCTGGTCTGGGTGTTTCTGTGGAAAACGAAGTGGGGTTACGAGCTGCGCGCAGTCGGCATGAATCCTTCGGCGGCTGAATACGGAGGCATCAGTGTCCAGCGGCAAATCGTTTTGGCGATGGCTTTGTCGGGTGGGCTGGCCGGAATGGTCGGCATAGGCGAAGTGCTGGGTTATCGCTATCGTTATTACGATGGTTTTTCGCCTGGGTACGGCTTCGCCGGAATCGCCGTTGCCTTGCTTGGGCGGAATCATCCGGTTGGCGTAGTGCTGTCGGCGCTTTTGTTTGGTGCGCTGAATCGCGGCGGATTGTTTGTGGACATTTTCACCGATCAT
>JAGNMH010000373.1 GCA_017991275.1 Acidobacteriota bacterium | reverse complement strand
ACTTCAACTCCGCCGGCCAAACCGCTGCCGAACGAAGCGATGATCGCCGATGAAGTCGCGCCTTCCTGATAATTGCCGGCATTGACCGAAGTCAGCGCGGCAAAAGCCTGGAAGCTTGCGCCAGCCGGGCCGTGAGAAACTTCGATGAATTTGGCGTCAACCGTTCCGTCCGCCAATTCAACACCGTAAATTTCAACCGTAGCTCCCACCGTGACAGCCGCCCGTTCGCGTCGAATGCGAGTCCGCTCTGCAACGTGAACCGTGCGTCCGCCGACTTTCCAATCGCCTACGTAATTTGTCGTCGTCGGCAATGCCGTCACATCGCCGATGAATTCAATGAAACTGCGAGTAACAACATTGCTATTGGAGGCCGGAACTTTGCCCTCGATCTTGGTGGCGTTCACCTGACCGCTGGCCAGCAAATAGCCTTTGACTTCGACGATTACGCCAACCGCGAAGTCAACGCGACCTTTTTCCAACTTGGTTGTGGCGCTGACATTGACCGTCTTGCCGTCAACCACCCACGCGCCGACGAAATTGGCAGCCGAAGGTATCGTGCGAATCGGGCCGTAAAAATCAATGTAGCCAATCGTGCCAGCCGGAGCCGCAGCGTCGCGTTCAACAGTAATTTCCACGCCGTCAATCGAGCCATCCGCGCGCTGGTTGCCTTCGACTTCCAGATAAGCACCGACAATTGCGCGCCCGTGCTCTTCCTTGATCCGGGTTCTAGGCTCGACGTGAACTGTCTTGCCGCCGACGATCCAATCGCCTGCGCGACCGTTGCCAATCTGAATGCTGGCGTCAGGCAGTTTGGTCAGCGTGCCGAAAAAGCGCACGTAGCTGGCCGGGCCGCCCGGAACATTGTCTTTGACCACGATGGTGGTGGCGTCAACCGAACGATCCGCGCGCAGCGTGCCTGTAACTTCGACCAAAGCGCCGATGGCAACTTTGGCTTTCGACTCATCAACCTTTGTCTGAACCGTGACGTGAACCACGCGGTCGCCGACTTTCCAGTCGCCGATGAAGCCCGGCACGGTTCCGTTCGATGGCGGCAAAGTAGCCACAATTCCTGTAAAGCGAGTTGAAGTTGGCGGGTTGTCTTCACGTACGGCAATCTTTGCCGCAGTGACGATGTCGTTGGCTAATGTTCCACTGACTTCAACTGAAGCGCCGACGACGAATTTGCCTTTGTCTTGATTGAGCGCGGTTCTGTCTGTGACTTTGACCGTGCGTCCGCTGATCTTCCAATCGCCGATGAAGTTCGCCGTTGCCGGCAGAGTTTCAATCGTGCCTCGGAAATAAACGCTAATCGGAGGCGGCGCAGGCATTGGTTTCAATTCCAGCCTGGTGGCAATGACCGAACCATCGGTTTGAACCAAGCCTTCGACATCAACCAATGAGCCGATCATAAAATCGCCGCTGGTCGTTTTGACCTGAGTTTGTGCGGTGACGTTCACTTTACGACCGCTGATGATCCATTCGCCCAATCGTCCGGTTGTGCTGGGAATCTTTTCGACCTTGCCGACGAATTTGACCGGAGTTCCGGGAATGCCGTCGGGTTTGACTTCAATTTCGCTGGCGTTGATCGAACCGTCAAACTGAAGTTGTCCGTCAATTTCTACGAATACACCGACTGCAACTTGTCCTTTTTCTTGAATCTGTTTGGTAGTCGCCGAAACGTGAATGACTTTGCCGCCGACCTTCCAGTCGCCGACGCGATTGGCCGTGCTGGGTAATTCTTCGATCTTGCCGCCGAAGGTAATCGGCGGGCCAGGCAGAGCGCCCAGCTTGACAGAAATTTCAGTCGCGACGACCGAACCATCGTTTTGCTTGGTTCCTTTGACTTCAACGAACGCGCCGACTGCGATTTTGCCGCGCGTCTGGTCAAGCTTCGTTGTGTCCGCAACTTTGATTTTCGTCCTGAAAACCACCCATTCGCCAACAAAATTTGCCGTTGAAGGTAACGTGGTAATAAGGCCGACAACTGTGGCCTTGTTGTCATTTCCGTCCATCATTGCCGCAGAGCCTTTTGGCATTAAGCCAAATACCAGCGCAGCTACTGCAAAAAAAACGATTAAAGCTGGGCGCGACCAGCCGCGAATCATGTTTTTCATCATGTTTTTCATCTGGGACCTCATCGGGGAAAGTTGGTTAATTTGCAGGATGCAAAAATAGCAAAAGTCTTCTTTGAAGTTCGACAAACCGAAGTTGGTCGAACCACTGGCTTTTTCAATTTGAACAAAGAAAACAGATTGGGCATTGTCTGGTTTGGGGAAGGCAATCAATTGGATAACAGGGTCTCCAACTACATTTAACGCTCTGGCAGCAATTTACCACGCGGACTTCTTTTGTGAAGCGGATTAATCTTAATGGGCATTTCAGTTCTTGTAGCGAATTACTTCGCCGTGAAATCCTTGGTGGAGTTTGCCGTCAGAAAAGGCGACACGGCCATTGATGACAACGGTATTAACTCCGGTTGCTTTGCGGCGAGGTTTTTCAAAGGTAGCCCGATCAGTGATCCGCCTTGGATCAAGCAACACCAGATCAGCAAAAGCTCCCGGCCTGATTGTCCCTCGATCTTCTAATTCAAAAATCCGCGAAGGGTAAGAAGTCATCTTTCTAATCGCCTCTTCAAACGAGATAAAGCCATCTGCCCTGACAAACTTCGACAGGATTTTGGCGAAGGCTCCGTAAGCAGCCGGATGCGGCAGGCCTCGTCCGTAATCTTCGGCGTCGGAGCAAAACGCTCCCAACCGATGGCCAGCGAATTTGCCCAACAATTCGCGCTCTTCGGCCTCGCCTGTGACTTCAAAAATCAGCATCGAAATCTGTCCGCTCTCTTCAATGATTAAATCCGAAATCGCGTCAAACGGAGTTTTGCCGGTCAGACTGGCCAGTTCCGTCAGGCTCAGGTTTTCAAAACGTTTGTTGCAGCGGCTGGCGACATAACCAATGCGGATGGCCGCCCAGCCGGTGGCGCGAACCAGATTGTGAGGCCAGCCATCGGGTTTGCACGAAGACCTGACGCTTTTGATTTCACGTTCGATTCGCCGCCGAGTCTTTTCGTCTTTCAACCGTTCGATCAGTTCATCAACGCCACCTTCCAGCGCCCACGGCGGATAAATGGCGATCATCATCGTCGCCGCCGCCGTGTAAGGAAACATGTCGAAGCTGATTCGCAAGCCTTGGCGCTCGGCCTCGTCTTCCATCTGCAAGACGCGATCAATCTTCGGCCAATGTGCTCGACCAACGGCTTCGTTGTGGGAATGGTGAACGCGGACTCCTGTCGAGCGCGCAACGTCCAGCAACTCTTTGACCGCCGGAATCAGAGTTTCGCTGGAACCTCTTATGTGACTGGTATAAATGCCTTTGTGGTCGGCGACGATCTGCGCCAGGTCTTTCAGTTCGTCAGAATCCGAATACATCCCCGGCGGATAAATCAATCCGGTCGAAAGCCCAAACGCTCCGTCGGTCATCGCTCGTTCAACCATAGATCGCATCGCTTTCAACTGCGTACGCGAAGGTTTGCCTTTTGCCAACCCCATCGCAGAAATCCTGATCGGCCCGTGCGGAGCCAGCGTTCCAATGTTCAGCGCCAGACCGTTGTCTTCCAGACGGTTCAGATATTCGCCAACGGTTCGCCAACTCCATTCGACAGGTTCGGGCGTCATCCAGGAATTAACGGCTCGCAGAATTCCTTCGGCTTCCGGGTTGCCAACCGGCGCGCAGCCCAATCCGCAATTGCCTACGATGGTGGTTGTGATGCCTTGAGCCAGTTTGCAGCGCATCAACTCGGCCTGGCGTTTTTGGTCGAGCGGCAGAATCAGGTCGGCGTGCGAATGCGGATCAATGATTCCCGGAATTACAGTCATTTTGTCGGCATTGATTCTTCGTTTGGCTTCGGCTGGAAATTTACCTACGGCGGCGATGCGTTTACCGATGACGGCTATGTCGGCGAAGTAAGCGGGCTGGCCGGTTCCATCAACAACTTGGGCGTTTTGAATCAACAGGTCGAACTTCATTACTTTTTTAGCATCTCCGGTTCGGGATCAATGCCCAACGCGTCGGCCACGCGGTTGATGTAATTGAAATATGAAATGACTTCGACGGCGTCCAGAATATCGCGGTCGGTCAAGCCAACGGCGCGCAAAGCGTCGCAATCTTCGCGCGTCATTTTCGCCGGGCTGAGAGTCAGCTTTTCGGCGAATTCGCACAATGCCAGTTCACGTGTGGTCAACCCAGCCTGACGAAAGTCGCGTTTGATCGTTTCGGCCAGTTCTTCGTTTTCAGATTCGACACGAAGATCCTCTCCGTGAGCTTCGGTTCAGTAAAAACAATCGTTGGCGCGCGAAACCACGGTCGCCAACATTTCACGCTCTGTGCGCGACAACCCCGACGGCGAATGCATTGTCGCCGTGTACAACTGCATTGAAGCCCGCAGCGAGGCATGGTTCAGACTTTGAACTTTTAGAATGTTGAAAACCTTGCCCGCGCGTTTAATCGCGGAATCGTATTCGGACTTCAACGCTCCTGTTGCTTCTTCCGGTTCGACGATTTTGATGAATGCCATAACGACGCCGAGTATTCCATACCATCAGGCTGACAAAAAGCTCAGCGTCGGTTATCTTTCCGCTCTCTTCAACTGAACTTTTCTCCGCGATGATGAACTGATGAATATGATGATTAGACGCTGTTGCAGCGCCTTGTTCGGAACTGTGTTTGTCGCCGTGCTGTGTGTTGTCACGCTGTCGGCGCAAACAAACAGCGAACAGAGCAAACTTTCTTTGCCCAGACTCTCTCTTGAAGATTGTGTCGCTAAAACGTTGAGCAAACATCCGCTGCTGGATGCCGCGCAAGCACGAATCGCGGGGGCGGATGAAGCCAGGCGTTTTGTTGGCGCGCGCCCAAATCCTACGCTCACATTTCAAACCGAGAACTGGCGAGCCTGGCAGCAGCCGCCTTTTTCGTTCGGACGCGAAATTGACGTTTTCGTTTTCGGCACCCAGCGATATGAAACTGCCGGCAAAGCCGCTCGCCGAACCGAACTGGCAGAGCGCCACTTGAATCAGGCTCAAACCGAAATCGAAGTCCTGAGGCGTCAGCTAAGCCAGGAAATCACTCGCCGTTTCTGGGCCGCTCTGCAAAGCCAGACTTTGCTGGAAATTGTCCGCGAAAATCGCAACGACCTGGACCAACTGGTCGAATACAACACCACGCGGTTGAAAGAAGGCTTCATTTCAGAATGGGAGTTGATTCGCGTGCGGCTGGAGCAGCAAACGCTGCTGAATCACGAAGCTTCGGTTACGTTGGAACTGGAGCGCGCCAAGCTGGATTTGCTGAAAGCGATTGGCGACACGCGCTTTGACACCAATTTCCAACTGGCAGAACCGAACACCGCCGGTTCGCCGATGCTGGCCGCGGAGCTTGAACAGATTCGCAACGAAGCTTTGACCCGCCGGCCTGAATTGGTTTCGCTGCGTTCAAAAGTCGAAAGCGAACGCGCCAATCTGAAGTTGCAGCAGGCCAATGCCAAACCCGACCTGGAATTCAGCGCGGGTTACAAACGCACTGGCGGATTCAATACAGCGATTGCTTACGTTACGGTGCCATTGCCAATCTTCAACAAAAACCGCGCCGAAATCGGCAAAGCTTCGGCGGCTATCACCTCGACTGAGTTGCAGTTGATGGCCGAAGAAAACTACATCCGGGCGGAGATAGAAACGACTTACCGCGCAGCCCAAAAGCTGGCCGAGCGGTTAAGCGAAATGCAAAAGGATTTTCTGCAACGCGCCGACGAATCGCGCAACATCGCATTGGTTGCTTACCGCGAAGGCGCAGCAGATTTATACAAACTCCTGGAAGCCCAGCGGGCGCGTAACGAAGCCCGACTGCTTTATCACCGCACAGAACTTGAGCTTCAACTGGCACTGGCCGAACTGGCGC
>JAGNMH010000372.1 GCA_017991275.1 Acidobacteriota bacterium | reverse complement strand
CCGTCTGGCTCACCTGCACATTCTGCAAGGCCGGTACGATGATGCCATCGCCGAGTGTTATCAGGAAATCGTTTTCCTGCGAAGCTCTCCGCACGGGCTGAAAGAGCGCGCGATGATCGAAGTGAATCAAAAACTGGTCAGCGCCTACGTGCGGCAGGGCAATCTTGAGGATGCGCGCGCCACTTACCTCCAACTGACCCGCAGCTTCGACGAACGCCTGACCGCCGGAGCCGACGACCCGTTTACGCGCTATTACGTCGCCTGCGCCGCAGCCATGATCGGTGAAAAAGAAAAAGCTTTGGAACACCTGCGCATTGCCATCGAAGGCCGCCGTAACTTCAACGCGGCGCGCGCGCAAGTAGAGATTGATTTTGAAAGCTTGAAGGACAATCCGAATTTCAAATCACTGATCGGCGACACGCAATGACTCGGTCAACAAAGCGCAAAGCGATACTTCAATTCGAGCACAAGTCTCAACCTCTTCAGAGTTTGTCAGTCTTTCTGGAAAGACTGATCGTTAGCTTCACTCTGGGAATGTCGCTAATCGTGGCCTCACTATTTGCCGGAATGTGCGGCTATCACTTTTTTGAAAAACTCTCCTGGATTGACTCTTTCGCCAACGCAGCCATGATCCTTTCCGGTATGGGGCCGCTGGCTCAGCCTGTGACAATCGGCGGAAAAATCTTTGCCGGAGTTTACGCTCTTTACAGCGGGTTGGCTGTAGTGATGATTGCCGGGATCACATTTGCTCCGATTGTTCACCGCTTTCTGCACAAACTCCACGCTGATCCAGATGATTAAAGCCTGTCACCAACTACACAATCCGCGATTGAATTCTGTTTAGAATTTTTGCGAAAAATTCTCTTTACCTGCCAGTTTTCTCTGAGCTTTCCCGCTTTCACCAGTGAGGACAGAAAATACAAAGCGTCCTCGGCCTGGTGGCGTTGATCGAATACGGTAAGTGAGCACTCAGCATGCGACATTCGTTCCGCATCTCATTTCCGAAAACAGCGCCATTACTTCCAACAGACTGGTTTGACTCCACATGCCGCCGTTTCCCCGTGGGGGTAACCGGAGAACCAGCAATTACCTCAGAGGAGAAACACCGTGAACAAACTCAATCGCTTTTCGAATTTCCGTCAACATTTTCGTTGGATGCTGTCAATTTCCGCGCTTTGTTTACTGGCAATAGCGTTGATTCCGAAGATGCTCCCAAAGTCACAGGCTCAATCCGGCTGGCTGCTTGTGCCAACCGACAGGCAGGGCGACGTAAAGGTTTCAGGCGATAGAACTGTCATCCGCCAGCAAAACGTGTTGGCCGACATTGACCAGTTGAAAGACCCTAAACGGCCACGGTTGATGGTTCCGCTGTTTGATAACGAAGTTATAGTTCTGACCCACGAACGTTCCGAAGACACAGGCAAAAACAGTTTTATCTGGCACGGCAAAGTCGGCGAAGACGCTGGCAGCGTAGCTACGTTGTCTGTTGTCAACGACGTTTTGGTCGGCAACATCACCACACAAAAAGGTGATTCATACCAGATTCGTTATATTGGCAAAGGCGTTCATTCGCTGCGCGAAATTGACCAGTCGAAATTTCCAAAAGAAGCCGAGCCAATCAAACCGAAGAGAAAAGGCAATCGTGAAAGCGCAGATACCTGCGCGACTGATCCGCCTTCGGACATTGACGTGATGGTGGCTTACACGGCGGCGGCTCGCACTGGCGCAGGTGGAACCGATGCAATGCTGGCCACGGTTTATCTGGCCGTAGCCGAAACCAATCAGGCTTATTTGAACAGCGGCATTACTCAACGGTTGCGACTGGTTCACGTGACCGAAGTTGCTTACACCGAATCCGGAAACATCTACACCGATCTGGATCGTCTGCAAATAACAGCCGACGGGTTCATGGACAACCTGCACACGCTCCGCAACACATACGCAGCCGACTTGGTTGCCCTGTTGACGGAAGACGGCGGAGGTTATTGCGGACTGGCTTATGTGATGGATACGGTCAGCAACGGGTTTGAAGATTACGGTTTTGCCGTGATCAGACGCAGTTGCGCGACCGGTTATTACAGCTTCGGCCATGAACTCGGTCACAACATGGGCGCTCGTCACGACTGGTACGTGGACAACACCAACAACAGCCCTTACGTTTTCAACCACGGTCTGGTCAACAAAGCTCCGACCGTTCCGGCAACTCCGTGGAGAACGATTTTGTCGTACAACGACGATTGCCTGGCCGCCGGAGTCAGTTGCACCCGCTTGCCGTACTTCTCAAATCCGAACGTCAACAACCCCGTCGGAGGCGATCCGATGGGAGTGGCAACAGGAACCGAACAGGCCGACAACCGCCAGACATTGAATAACACCGCCCTGACTGTCGCCAACTTCCGATGCAGTTCGCCCAGCGCGCCGGACGTGTGGATGAAAGACACCTGGAACGATACGGGCGACGAACCCGACGCGAACACTGTCGGCGAAGCGATGTGGCAATCGCCTTACATCTGGATTCGCAATACTCAGGACACGACGCTGGTTCATCAGCACGAACATCAAAACCCTGAGTTTGGTTCTACCAACTGGGTGTACGTCAAATTGCACAACGGCGGAGCGCCCGCAGCAAACGGCAATTTGGAACTGTATTACGCGCACGCTTCAACCGGTTTGAGCTGGCCTGCCGACTGGACTTTGCTGACTTCCATACCGGTCAACGGCTTTGCCGGGCATTCAACCAAAGTCGTCGAAGCCGAATGGCAGAACCTGCCGGGAGTTGGTCATTACTGTATGTTGGCGCGCTGGGTTTCGGCTGCCGATCCGATGACTCACGCTGAAATTGCCGACATTAATGCGAACGTTCGTAATAACAACAATCTGGTTTGGCGAAACTTGAACATCGTGGATTTGTCAGGCGATGCCGAAGCCGATGCGATTTTCATTGCTCGCAATTCAGGCAGAGCGGCTGCGCTTTCCACCTTGCTGATTCGTTCGCCGAAATCGGAATCGGAGCACAACTTCCTGCGCGAAGGTCAGGTCATTGTCGAACTGGATACGACCTTGCTTCGCGCCTGGCAACGAGGCGGCGGGCGCGGCAGCGGGTTCAAGCCGACCGAAAAAGGATTCATCATCACCAACCCGCAAGGCGCTGTGTTTGAGAATCTGGTTTTGGAAAGCAAACAAATCGGCAGAGCCAGACTGACTTTCCGCAAACTGTCTACGACTTCCAAACGGCAATTCACGATTGACGCCATTCAAATTGATCCGCGCCGCGTGAATAAAGAACGGCAGGACATTTCTGTCACAGCGGTTGGCGGAGTCAGTTACGAGATTCACACTGACGTGAATTTTCAGTAAAACCGCAAATCATCAATTGATGGCTTCGCGTTCGGTCGGAAGAATTCGACTGGGCGCGAAGCCATTTTTGTTTGTCCGATTGCCCAAACCTGACTTGCCCCATCTACACGCTACGCATAAGCTTTCCGCCTTGTTGGCTTCAGGCAAATTCAGGCGGATTGAACATGACAAACCACGATAAACAGCAATCAATTGCAAAACTAAATCAAATCTCAAGATTGGCCTTTGGCCATTACCCGACGCCGATTGAAGAGCTGCCGCGATTCCGGCAACTGCTGGGCGCAAACGCTCCGCGCATTTTCATCAAGCGCGACGATTACACCGGCCCAGGTTTCGGCGGCAACAAAGTCCGCAAGCTGGAATACATCCTGGCCCGGGCCAAAGCCGACGGAGCCGATGTCGCCATCAGTTGCGGCGGAGTCAAATCCAACCACGCGCGAGTTACTGCCGCAATGTGCGCTCGCGTGGGTTTGCGTTGCGTGTTGGTGCTGAACCAGGCGGCGGTCATGTACGACGGATTGAATCCCGCCAGCCTGGTTGCGGACGAATTGTTCGGCGCTGAAATCATTCGCGTAGCCAATCGAGAAGAGCGAATCGCGACGATGGAATCAGTCACCGAACGGCTGAAACGCGAAGACCATAACGTAGCCGTCATTCCGCTGGGCGGTTCGGTTCCACTTGGCGCGCTTGGTTTTGTGAGAGCCATCGGCGAAGCGAAAGCTCAACTGGAAGCGATGGATCAACAGGTTGATTACATCTTTCATTCCAGTTCTTCGGGCGGAACTCAGGCGGGAATGTTGAGCGGGCTTCAGCTTTTTGGTTTGGATAATGTGAAAGACATTGGCGTCAGTCCTGACGATTCGTCGGAATCAATCGGCGGCGAAGTCAGCCGCGTCATTCGCGGAGTCGGCGAGATGCTGGGCGTTGAACTCGATGACCGAGCGGCGGTGCTGGACGAATACACCGGCGCGGGTTACGGCGTTCCTTCGGCTGAAGGTGATGAAGCTCTGGCCTTGCTGGCTCGCGCGGAAGGCATAGTGCTTGATCCGGTTTACACCGCGAAGGCGATGGCTGCGCTGATTGATTGGGTTCGACAAGGAAAGCTAAGCCAAAACGACAACGTGCTGTTCTGGCATACGGGTGGGCAATTGGCGCTGTTCTACTCACCGGATGGGGAGACTGGGCGACGGGGTGAAAGGGAGAAGAAATGAAACCGATTGCCGTTGGAGAAAGCCTGCCTGCTTACGAAATCGTCGCGCGGAATTACGGCGCGGCTCATGCCAACAAAATCCACAGCGATGCTGGCGCAGCCGAACATGGATTTGCGGGAGCCTTGGTTCCGGGCGTGGCAATGTACGCTTACCTGACTCGTCCGTTGGTTGACGCTTTGGGCGTTGATTGGCTGGTGCGCGGCGCAATGTCGGCAAAGTTCATTCATCCGGTTTACGACGCAGACGCCGTGCGCGCCGAAGCCAAAGTTGTTTCCGCCAATCCGCTGGAACTAGAGCTTCGGCTTTTCAATCAAGCCAACGAACTCTGCGCGGTTGGCCAAGCCGGACTGCCTGAAGCTTTACCGTTGATAGAGTCGGCTGATTTTCCTTTGCGCCCAATGCCAATAAACGAAGCGCGCTGGCCAGCGACCATCGCTGCCGTCAAAGCCGGAGACGTTTTCGGTTCGCTGGAGTTCACTTTGGATTTGGCCGCGCAAGCGGAGTTTCTGGAAAACATGGTTGACGATTCGCCGCTGTACCGTGGAGCCGACGCAGCCTGCCATCCGGCTTTCTGGATTGCTCAGGCCAACGAAGTGTTTATGCAAAACTTCGCGCTTGGCATGTGGATTCATACTTCCAGCGAAACTCAGCATTACGCGTTGGCTCGCGAAGGCGAACGACTGACTATGCGTGGCCGAGTCGCAGAAACCTCCGAACGCCGAGGCCACGAAATCGTCATGGCGAATCTGGCCATTTTCGGCGAAGCGAATCGCGTCATCGCAACCATCAAACATTCGGCGATTATTCGACTGAAAAAGTAGTCGAACCAAAGGGGATCAAAATGAGCGCAATATTCAAAACGGTTTGGCCATATCAAAACGACAGAATGAACCTGCCCGTGGCAAGCGTCGAAACCGCCATCCCATTTTACGAAACTGTTATGGGATTCCAGGTCGTTTCGCGAAGCGATTCGCCCTGGAAGTCCGTCGTTCTAACACGCGACGAAATTCAAATTGGTCTGGCTGAAAACGGCAGCGATCCAACTCAGGACGGATGCTTTTTTGAAGTGGACAATGTCGAAACGGCATTTGCCGAATTGCAGTCAAATGGCTTGGGAAAAGCCTCTGCCGATTTCCGAATGGACAAGCACGGCGACACCTTGTGGAAAGTCTTTTTCGTCGTCGCGCCTGACGGGCTGTGTTACTGCTTGGGCGAACGCAAGAATTGATTCATCAAAAACACCATGAACTACAACCACCGAACCTTCTGGGACAAAAACTTATCAGTGATGATGGCGCTGTTTCTTGGCTGTGTCGCGTTCAGCCCCGTGCAAGCGCAAACTCAAAAGTGGGCAGCGTCGTGGGCGGCTTCGGCGCACGGGCCATATC
>JAGNMH010000371.1 GCA_017991275.1 Acidobacteriota bacterium | reverse complement strand
CAAACCTTCGTTCGCCAATTCGGTTTTGATGGCTCGTCGGTTGGTCGAAAAGGGTGTGCGCTTCGTGCAGATTTATCACGAAGCCTGGGATCAGCACGGTTCGCTGGTTCGTGACCTGACCAAAAATTGCCAGGACACCGATCAAGCCTGCGCGGCGCTGGTCAAGGATTTGAAGCAGCGCGGGATGCTGAAAGACACGCTGGTCATCTGGGGAGGCGAATTCGGTCGAACGCCAATGGTGCAAGGCGGCAGCGATGGACGCGATCACCACCCGAACGCTTTCACGATGTGGCTGGCTGGAGGAGGCTTCAAGCCCGGCATCACTTACGGCGAAAGCGACGAACTCGGCTTCAACGTCGTCAAAGATCGAGTTCACGTTCACGACCTGCACGCGACGCTGCTGCACCAACTCGGCTTCGATCACGAAAAGCTGACTTATCGTTTTCAAGGTCGTGATTTTCGGCTGACAGACGTTCACGGTTTGGTGATGGACAAACTGCTGGCGTAAAGGTGGCGCGATGAAACGATGGCTTGCAGTTTTGATTGTTGCGACAATGCTGACCGGTCTGGCTGCTTCGCAGGAAGCGTGGAAGCCAAAGCCGAAACGTAGCGACGCCGTCAGAGTGCTGGTCGCCACCGGCGGCCACGATTACGATCCTGAGTTTTACTCAGCCTTCGACGACGAAGCCATCAACGCCAAAGTTGATCCGCATCCGCGAGCCTACAGTTACGACATGCGACGACGAGCCGATGTGCTGGTGATTTACGACACGGCTCAAAATCTGGAACCGGCGAAACAGAAAAACCTTCGTGATTTTGTCGAAAGCGGCAAAGGCCTGGTTGTGATTCACCACGGCATCTGCACCAACGTTGATTGGCCTTGGTGGTACGAAGAAGTCGTAGGCGGGCGCTGGCTGTTTGAACCGGTCAACGGAAAAGTCGGCAGTTACAAACACGACGTGGATTTGACGATCAAACCGGCGATGCAACATCCGATTCTGAAAGGCATCTCGACGTTCGGCATCCACGACGAAACTTACAAAGACCTGTGGATTTCGCCGAAGGTCAAAGTGCTGCTGACCACGGACGATAAAACCAGCGACGGCCCAGTCGCCTGGATCAGCCCTTATGAAAAAGCGCGCGTCGTTTACATTCAACTCGGTCACGACCGCAATGCGAATTTGAATCCGAATTATCAACGGCTGGTCAGGAATGCGATTCAGTGGGCGGCGGGAAAATTGAATTGATCGCTGCCACAGAACCAATGTGCGAGATTCGCCTTGCCACACCTGAAGACATTCTCTTACTGCCAGCCATCGAGTTGGCTGCCGGTCAATTATTTTTGCAGTACGAATTCACCGCAGCGTTGGCCGATGACACAACTCCGGTCGAAAATTTCAATGAAGCTCTAAAAGACAATCTGCTTTGGGTTGCTGCCGTGTCGGGTGGAAAACCAATCGGATTCGCTTTGGTTTTCCTGCTGGATGGCCAGGCCCATTTGGAAGAGTTAGCCGTTCGTCCCGATTACGGTCGCCAGGGAATAGGCGCGAAACTGGTTCAAACCGTCATCGAATGGGCGCGAAGTTGCGGAATTCCGGCAGTGACGTTGACAACGTTCCGCGACATTCCCTGGAACGCGCCCTTTTATCAGAAGCTAGGCTTCAGGATTCTGGAACCGACTGAACTGTCGCCGGAGTTGTTGCGAATGGTTGAAGAGGAGGAAAGTCGCGGATTGGCCAGAAAGCTTCGCGTTGTGATGCAAATAGAAACCACAGCGCTGTAATGGCTTTAGGTGTTTTTGGTAATGGCATTGATTTCGCCGCCGATCAAAATGGCGACTCCGGTCAGGTAAAACCACAGCATCAACATCATCACTCCGCCAAGCGCGCCGTAAGTCGCGCTGTAATTTCCAAATCGGGAAACGTAATACCTGAAGGCGAATGAAATCAGCAGCCAGCAAACCACGGCAAAGACAGCGCCGGGCGTAAACCATTTCCATTTGTGTTTGAAGTTCGGCGCGAAGTAATAAATCAGATCAACCGCTAACAAAATCAAAATGCTGACCACCGGCCATTGAGCTACGCCAAAAGCCGTTTTGAACGCTGGGCCAAAACCGAAGTAACGCGCAATGTTCATCCCCAGACTTTCCCCGAAAAAAATCAACGACAACGCCGCCAACACAAAAACTGCCAGGCCCAGTGTCAGCCAAATCGAAAGAAGTTTTTCACGCCACCACGGACGCAGAGTCGCAGTCCGATAAGCTCGATTGATCGAACCAATGATCGCTTCCATTCCGGCTGATGAAGCCCAGATGGCGACGACTATGCTGAAGCTGAGCAAACGGCCTCGCTGATGCGAAACAATTTCGTGAAAGGTTCTGTCAACCAGTTTGTAAGCTTCAACCGGCAACACGTTGTCCAATGCCCCCAACCAATAATCCAGCTTTCTGGGAATCGGCAGGTAAGCAAGCAAAGCAGTCAAAAAGATAAGCAGCGGAAACAGCGAAAAGAACCAGTAATAAGCCAGCTGTGCGGCTCGGCCAAACACATCGTCGTCGAATATTTTGCCCCAGAGTTGCTTAAGAAAAGATCGTCGAGAAGATGCAGAGACATGGCGACGGGTGGACGGGGAGACGAGGGGACTTGTGTCGCCCTGTCGCCCTGTCGCCCTGTCGCCCTGCCGTTCTGTCTTGCGTCTTATTATCACTTCAGTTGAATCGTAACCCGGTTGGCCGTCACGCCGCCAACAGTTACAACGACTTCGACGCGGCGTGCACCTTGTCCGGCCAGCGCCGCCGGTAATTCAACATTGATTTGATCCAGCCCGGCAAAACTGCCCTGCGCCCCTGCGTAAAGCACGTTTGCCGCCCGGCCATCAATCGTTACCGTTACAGATTCGGCTACTCCGTTTCCGTCACCTGGATTTGCGGCTGGGACTCCGCGAACTCCGGTGGCGTAAAGCACCAGAATGTTCGGCCCCCCGTTGACCAAAACATCGAACGGCGGTTGTTGAAAAGTTATTCCGTCAGCCGTCGCCTGAGCCGCCGCATCGCCTGCGCCGGAAGCATTGGCTGTGAAAATCGCGGGCGCTGATGCGGCAATCTGTATGTTGCCCAGCGCGTAACTGCCTTGGGGATTCGCGACGATAATCGTTGCCGATCCCGGATTAACTCCAGCCGGAACGACAAAGTTGATCTGCGTCGGCGAAACAAAAAACAGCGGCGCGGGAATACCGTTAATCGTCAACATTGTGTCGGCCAGTCCCAACGGAAGCGGAATTGACTGCGCGATTTCGATTCGCGGAGCCAGGTTTGTCCCAAAAGCCGCGGCAATCGAATCAACAGCCAACGGAGCGACTTTGAAATCGGCGGCGTTGACTGCCGTCAAAGGCGAAGCCTGAATCACGCTGATTTGCACGATTTTGACATCGGCCAAACTTCCATCGCTGGCAGTGAAGTTGACCGTGATGTTGCGGCCTATGTCAGCGGCTGTGGGCGTCCAGCGGAAAGTTCCGCGCGCGCTGTTGTTGGTTTCGTTGGCAACGATGAAGCTTGCGCCTGTCGGCAAACCTTCCGCCGTGATTGAAATCGGCACGCCTGATCCCAAATCCTGAGCCGACACGACGAAAGCCAGTTCGCGCCCCGACAAAGCAATTTGCCGAGTGACAGGCACGATCATCAGCGGCGACTGATTCGGAGAAATGATCGTCAGGCCGTCCACCTTGAAGCGTTCGTTGACGGTGACAGTGGTTGCTCCGGTTGAACCGCTGTTTCCTCCAACGGTGTAAACCCAACCGCCAAGCACTGCGCTGCCCGGGCGCGAACGCAAAGTCGGCAGGTTCAACGAAGCATCAGACGGCAGCCAACGATCGGCGGCAAAATCGTAAACGTCAACAGTGTTCAACAATCCGAAGTTGTCTTCGCCACCGATAATCAGCCAAAACACCTTGCCCGAAGCGTCCTGGGCCAGCGCACTGGTTCCATAAAAATGCGTATTCGGCATTGGAGCAATTGGCGACCATTTTTGGGTTGTGAAGTTAAAAACTTCGCCGGTGGTTAGCGGCCCGACTCCGCCCACAACATAAAGCTTGCCTCCGACAAAAGCCGATTCGTGAGCAAAGCGCGGATCGTTCATCGGTGGCAACGCAGTCCACGTGTTGGTTTGAATGTTGTAAATCTGTGCGTTCGTGACTCCGTCAACCAGATCGCTGCCGCCGGTCATGAAGTAACGATTGTTCGCCGGGTCTGCGGCCAGAGCGTAAGCGTGAACACTAACCGGAGGCACAGCCAACTTGCCCCAGGAATTTCCGGCAATGTCGTAAACAAATTGCCCCTGGTCAATTTCAACTGCCGGGTTGATACCGCCAGGAACATAAATCTTTCCGTTGATGGTCACGGCTTTGCCTGAATTGATCGGAGCCGGCAGCGGAGCCAGCGCATCCCAGGTCGGCGTCGCAACAGCCGGGTCAAGACGCTGAACCGTTGTCAGCGCGCTGGAATTACCTGCGGTTGTGCGTCCACCGATTTGATAAATGTATTTGCCGTCGCTGGTTGCGGCCAGACGATTGATGCCCAATGGCAGCGGTGTTTGAGTCTGCCAGCGACTTTCGATAATGAAATCGCTGCCGGATAAAACAGTGGTTTCAGCGCCTTCGTCGTCAACGGCGACAACTTGTAATCGTGCGTTGGCTGTTGCGACGTTATTGGGAATCACCCAATTGAAAGATTTTGACTCCCCGCCCAGATCGGCAATGTTTGTGACGAGTTGCGGAGTGGTCGCCGTGCTGCGATACAGCGCCAGCCTATGACGGGCGACTCTGGTATTGTCAGCCGATTGCCAGCGCAACGTGATGGTCGAGCCGGTGAAAACCCGCTCGCCCCCGACAGGTGAAAGCACAGCCACAGTTGGCGGCGTAAGCGCGGTGTAGTTGAACGCTCCAGTGATTTTCTTTTCAGCCGTCGTAGTGTTTCTGGCTGTCAGGTCAACCGCCCCCGGCGCGGTCGCCGCCGGAGCAATCGCCCGCAAAGTGTTCGAGTTGATGAAGGTTTTCGTAGCCAGAGCCGCGCCAAAAAGCACTGCTGTTTCGGGTGAAAAGTTCGACCCGTTGATCGTCACGACAGTTCCGCCACGAATCGAACCGGAATTCGGAAAAACTCCTGTCACGTCAGGCACAGTCGTCACCGAACCGTTGACGTAATAGGTAAAAGCGTTGAGCAACGTAGAAGTTCCGTAACGAGTTTCAACGCGAACGCTGGCTCTGCCCGCAGACTGCGCCGGAGTGTTGACAGCAATGGCAGTGCCGCCCAAAGCGCGAACGTTTACTCCCGGCGTGTTATTGAAGAAAACTTTGACGTCGCCAGCTTCGGTGAAATTCAACCCGCTGATCGTCACAACCGTGTTTCCGCTGGGCGTGCCAGACGCAGGCGTAACGCCTGTGATGGCCGGAGCCAGCGCATTCGACGGCGGAATGAAGGCCGGATCGGACGAACGTGCAATCAATCGAATGTCGTCAATCGTCCAGCCGTCTGCCGTTCCCACCGTGCTTACCCGAAATCTGATTCGCACTTTTGATTGTCCGGCCAGCGCGTCCAGTTTTAGCACCGCTTGATTGAAAGTTGTCAGCGAGCCGGTGAAGGCCGCTCCGCGATTCCAGGTAACGCCGTCGTTAGTCGAAAACTCCACATTGCCGTAATCGGTTCCGCCTGTTCCAAAAGCATAACGATGGGCGAAAGTCAGCGTCACTCCCACAGCACGCGACAAATCGAAAAGCGGCGAAATCAGCGAAGCATTCGTTCCGGCGGCGTAATTGGCGTTCGGGCTGTCAGTCCACGACCGAGTCCCTGAAGCCGCCGTGGTTTCGATAATCGCCCAGGTGTTGGCCGGAGTCCCTGTGACACTCCAGCCAGCGTTACCCGACTCAACCGTGTCGTCGAAGACGACTTTTTCGCCCGCAACTTCGGCC
>JAGNMH010000370.1 GCA_017991275.1 Acidobacteriota bacterium | reverse complement strand
GGTTTACGTGCTTCACGATGGGCCGCCGTATGCCAACGGACGGCTTCACATTGGCCACATTCTGAACAAAACCCTGAAGGATTTCTGCGTCAAGTCGCGTTCGATGATGGGGAATTGGGCGCCGTATGTGCCGGGTTGGGATTGTCACGGCTTGCCGATTGAAATCAAAGTCGAAGAGGCGCTCGGCTCCAAAAAGAACGAAATGCCAGCGGTGGAAATTCGCCGCGCAGCGCGCAAACACGCGGAAAAGTTTCTGGCCATTCAGCGCGACGATTTCAAACGCGCAGGCATTTTGGGCGAATGGGACAACCCTTATCAGACAATGAACTTTCGGTATCAGGCCGACATCGTTCGTTGCTTCGGCAAGTTCGTCGAAAAAGGTTCGGTCTACAAAGGCATGCGCCCGGTTCATTGGTGCATTAGTTGCGCGACTTCGCTGGCCGAAGCCGAAATTGAACATAAAGATCACACCAGCCATTCGATTTACGTCAAGTTTCCGTTTCCAGACGCTGACAAAATTGACGCTGCGCTGGCTGGCAAACAGGTCAGCATCGTCATCTGGACGACGACTCCGTGGACGTTGCCAGCTAATTTGGCTATCAGCTTGAATCCTGAGTTTGAATACAGCGCGGTTTCGGTCGGCGGAGAAATCTTCATTGTCGCCAGTGGGTTGTTGGAGCAAGTGGCGGCGAAAGCCGGTTGGGAAAATCAGGAAGTCATTGGCACGTACAGCGGCGAAAAGTTTGACCGGTTGAAAGCTCGTCATCCGTTTATCGAACGCGACAGTCTGTTGATGCTGGGCGATCATGTCACGCTCGAAGCCGGAACGGGCGCGGTTCATACGGCTCCGGGACATGGTTACGAAGATTACGTCATCAGCAAAGCTTACGGCATTGACGCTTATAACCCTGTGGACGGACGCGGCTTTTTTATGAAAGACGTTGAGCATTTCGCCGGGCTTCGAGTTGTGCCGATCACCAAAGCCGACGCCGAACGCGACGGTAACAAAGCCGTTATCAATCACTTGCAGGAAATTGGCGCGTTGCTGAAAGTCGAATCCTTCCAGCATCAATATCCGCATTGCTGGCGCTGTCACAATCCGGTCATCTTCCGGGCGACGCCTCAATGGTTTATTTCGATGACGGCGACGAAGCTGAACGAACGCGCGATTGCCGCCTGCGATAGCGTCGAATGGTATCCAGCCTGGGGGCGCGACCGGATGAAGAGCATGTTCAAGGATCGCCCGGACTGGTGCATTTCTCGCCAACGAACCTGGGGCGTGCCGATCACGGTTTTTTATTGCGACGATTGCGGCGATACGCTTTGCGACCCGAAGGTCATCAACCACATCGCGGACATTTTTGAAAAAGAATCCGCCGACGCCTGGTACGAACGCGAAGCCAAAGACTTGTTGCCAGAGGGCGCGACTTGCAAATGCGGTTCGTCCAACTTGCGGAAAGAAATGGACATTCTGGATGTGTGGTTCGATTCGGGCGCGAGTTCGATTGCCGTGCTGAAAGAATACGGTTTGTCTTACCCGGCGAATGTTTACCTGGAAGGCGGCGACCAGTTTCGAGGCTGGTTCAATTCGTCGCTGGTGGTTGGATTGGAAGTTAAAGGACAAGCGCCTTACCGTGAAGTCATCACCTACGGCTGGGTCGTTGATGTCAGTGGCGACAAGATGTCCAAGTCGAAAGGCACTGGCGTTGAACTTGGCACGGTGCTGAAAACCAGCGGCGCGGAGATTTTACGGCTGTGGGCTTCGGCGCTGAATTACCACGAAGACATGCGCGTTTCGGACGAAATCCTGAAACGGATTTCCGACGCTTACCGCAAGCTTAGAAACACTGCGCGTTACTGTCTGGGCAACCTGGATGGTTTTGACCCCAAGACGGACAGCGTGCCGATGGCGGAGATGTTTGAAGTTGATCGCTGGGCGATGACGGCGATGAACGACGTGACCAAAAAAGCTCTGGAAGCTTACGAACGATACGATTTCACCGAAGTTTATCGCGCGCTGTATGGCTTTGCGACGATTGAATTGTCGTCGCTTTACTTCGACATTCTGAAAGACAGGCTTTACACCTACGCGCCGAAATCGCTGGCGCGGCGCTCGGCTCAAACTGCGCTGTATGAAATCGTCCATCGTTTTGCGCGACTGGCTGCGCCGATTCTGGTCTTCACGGCGGATGAAATTTGGGAAAACATCCCCGGCGCAAAAGCCGAAGCCGAGTCAGTTCACTTGACGGTTTTCCCGACTTACGACGAATCGTTGACCAACGCTGATTTGCTGGCGCGGTACGAACGCTTATTCGAGATTCGCAATACGGTCACCAAGTCTCTGGAAGACGCGCGCACCGCCAAGCTGATCGGTTCGGCTCTGGAATCGAAGATCACGATTTCAGCCGATGCCGACACGCGCAACTTTCTGGAATCATTTGGCGAAGACCTTCGATTCTTCTTCATCGTTTCAGGCGTTGAACTAACAGACGGCAATGAATTGAAAGTTGAAGTGGCTCGCGCTGAAGGTGAAAAGTGCGAACGCTGTTGGCATTACACGTCGGATGTGAGTGCTGACTCGCGCTATCCCGGAGCTTGCCGCCGCTGTGCGACGAACCTTGAACAGATGCAGTAACGGTAGTCTAATTGCCGTCGGCCACCCGCTAACCTTTGAATTTTAGGAGGAACAATATGTCGGGAAATAATGGTAACGACCTGGAAAACAGATCAACACAGGAACTTGAATTTCAGGAGTTCGTCAAGAAGCAGTTTGAGTTGATCTCTGCTCAAATGGGTAACATGGAAGGTAGTTTGCGGACTGAAATGAACGACATGTTTTTACAGCTTAGCCGTCAAGTTCGTGAACTCGACCAAAAGGTGGACGTTTTCATCCGGGAGCATTTGTACATCAAAGACGAAATCCGCGACTTGCGGTCGAGAGTAAACCTGCATTAGTCCTGAGATGTTTTGAGGCGAATGAAAACCAAACTTCCTTATTTCATTATTGCGGTTGTGGTAATGGCCGCCGATCAACTGACAAAGGCTTGGGCTGTGGCAAAGCTCAAGCCTGTTGTTTTGCTCGAAGTCATTCCGGGATTTTTCCGGCTGGTTTACGCCACCAACCGAGGCGTGGCGTTCAGCATGTTCGCCGATGGAGAGTTCGACCCTCGTTGGATTTTCGCTGCGATTTCGCTGACGGCGACTGCGTTTGTTTCGATCTATTTACTTCGCACTCCGCAGGGAAAAGTCAGATTGAGCCTGGCTTTATCGCTGCTACTGGCCGGCATTGTAGGCAATTTGGTTGACCGCGTTCGGTTGGGCGAAGTCGTGGATTTTCTGGGCTTTCATTGGCGAGACGAATACTCATGGCCGATTTTCAATCTGGCCGACACGGCGATTTGCATCGGAGCCGTTTTGCTGGCGCTGGAAATGCTGTTTGAAGAGCGCGAAACGAAAATCAAATCTGACGGGCAAGCCGCCGTTTCTGAAGAAAACATTCAACCCGAAGGCTGAATTCAAAACTTATGTTTCCAGAACTTTTCAAAATCCCTTACTTCAACTTCACGATCTACACTTACGGTTTGCTGGTGGCGATTTCGTTTATCGTCGGCCTGTGGGTGATGTCCAGACTGGCGGCACGCGACGGTTTGGACAAACAGAAAGTATACGATCTGGGTTTGTGGGTGCTGGTGGCTTCGCTGGTCGGCTCAAAGCTGTTGCTTATCATCACCGAATGGAACGACCGTTACAGCGGCAACATCGGAGCGATTTTCAGCCTGGATTTTCTGCGCTCGAATGGGGTTTTTTACGGCGGCTTTATCGGAGCGGTGATCGCTTCGGTAATCGTCATGCGTAAATACAAAATGCCGTGGTGGAGAACTGCCGACGCTTTTGCGCCCGGAATAGCCATCGGTCACATGATCGGGCGGTTGGGTTGTTTCAGCGCTGGATGTTGTTGGGGCAAACCGACTTCGGCGTGGTGCGGAGTTCATTTCACCGAAAAAGGTTACGAAGCCACAGGCGTGCCGACGATTGTCGAACAGCTTGGCGATTCGATTCAACGTGGAGTTTGGGCGGACAAACTTGGCAGCCTGACCGCGCCGCTGAATCTTCATCCGACCCAGCTTTACGAAGCTGGCGCGCTGTTGGTGATTTTTATTTTGCTGTTACTTATGTTTCGCCACCGCAAATTTCACGGACAAATTGTGCTGGCTTACGCGATGCTGTATTCCGTCGCTCGCTTCATTGTCGAATTCTGGCGAGACGATCCGCGCGGAGAACTGTTCGGACTTTCGACTTCTCAATTCATCGCCGTGCTGTTTTTCATCGGCGCTCTGATTGGATTTATTTACAGACTGCGAAGTCAAAGAGAATCCGCCATCGGCATTCAGAAAGGGCCGCAATCCGCAATCTGAAAATCGCATGCGCCTTGCTTATTTTAGTCCGTTGCCTCCCAGCAAATCCGGCATTGCCGATTACAGCGCCGAGCTTTTGCCGTATCTGGCCAAAGGCGCTGACATCACGGTTTTTGTCGAGCAAGCCGATGAGTTGCGATTGAATCAGCATCACGCGGATTACTCTGTTCACGACGCAACCCACTTCGACGAAATCAACAGCCAGCAGCCGTTCGACCTCTGCATTTACCATCAAGGCAACAATCCGCATCACGAATTTGTGTACGAACGCGCGCTGCAAACTCCGGGTTTGCTGGTGCTGCACGAACACTGTCTGCATCACCTGATCGCGTGGCGAACGCTTGGCCGCAAAGACGAAGACGCTTATTGGGACGAACTGTTTTACGCTTACGGGCGGCTGGGTTCTCGCGTAGCCGAGATGCGCGCGTTGGGAGTCGGCAGCGAGTATCAACAGTTCTTGATGCCGCTGAATCGTCGCCTGGTCGCCAGCAGTTTGGGCGTCATTACGCACAACGCTTTTGCGGCCTCTCAGCTTGAAGGTTTGTCTGAAGCCGTAAACGCTGAGACGCCGGTTGAAATCATTCCGCATCATCTGGCTACGCAAACTTATGAACTGGACGAACTGGACGCCGCTGAATGCCGACGAAGCCTGGGCATTCCAGAAGACGCCTGGGTCATCGCTTCACACGGTTTTGTCACTCAAGCCAAACGAATTCCTACGGTGTTGGCTGCGTTCAAACGTTTGCTGGCTGTGGCTCCGAACGCGATGTATTTGATCGTCGGCGAAGACCATTGGAAATGGAGCGTCGCTCCGTTGATCGAAGAAATGGGGCTTGGCGACCGCGTTCGCATCACCGGTTACACGACCGAAAAAGATTTCTTTCGTTACTTGAAAGCCGCAGACGTGATCGTCAATTTGCGTTTCCCGACTGCCGGAGAAACTTCTGGTACGCTGATTCGCTCGCTGGGCGCTGGCAAGCCGGTCATCGTGACTGACTTCGGCCAGTTCGCAGAATTGCCAGACGATGTTTGTCTGAAAGTCACCGCCGGGCCTGACGAAGAGAAGGAGTTGTACGCGAAACTTCGCGCGCTGGTTTATCGCCCTACGCTGCGCGAACAACTCAGCCGCCGAGCCTCAGGATGGATTCGCAGCGAAAACGAAATCAGCCGCTGTGCCGCGTGCTACCTGAACTTTGCCGAAAAGATTGTCAGAGAAGGCCGCCGCCTGAAGGCGGGGCTACATGCTCTTTCGTTCAAACCGCCGGAAACGATCAAACTCGACGGCGAAGAATCGTTGGAATACGTCAAAGGCTTTTTTGCCGAAGACCCCAACGCCAGCAGCTATTTGCAAAAGCACGGGCGACGAATCATAGAAACCGTCGAACTGATTCCGGTTGGCGACGAAAGCCAACGGTTGCTGGAACTGAGCAGTTATTTGCAGATGACTCCACTGATAAAACGGGACGGAGCTTACGGCGAAATTGTGCTGACCAATTGGTGGAAAGGCGAAACGCGCAGCCAACTGCAAACTGTCAGGAATGCGACGA
>JAGNMH010000369.1 GCA_017991275.1 Acidobacteriota bacterium | reverse complement strand
CTCATAAAGCTTTTCGCCGAAAATCTGCTGCGGAGTTTCGTTGCCATAAGGCACGGCGTCAGTTCCGAACAAGATGCGATCCTGATACTTGTCGAAAAACTTTCGCGCAGCGCGAGGCTGGCGGCCAAGCTCTCCAATACGCGCTCCGATTTCGACGGCGATGTTGGGATACCGATCCAGCCATTCCGACACCCAGGTCAAATCTTCGGCGTTGCCCACGTGCAAAAAGACGAACTGCGTTTTCGGATGCCTAGCCACCACGCGCAAACGGGCTTCGTGCAATTCGCGGTTGCTGGGGAAGTCCTTGCCGTTGAATGACCAGTCTGGATGCGCATTCAGCTCTTCAAAGCGTTCGTTGAACCGATCAATGGTCAGAAAGAATGCTTCGGGGTCGGAAGTGTGAATCGCCACAGGGAATTTTGCTGCGGCGCAGGCTTCCCACATTGTGTCGAAACGGCGGTCATCAATCTGCACCAGCTTGCCGCTTCCGGCTGGTTCGCGCAAAAACAGCCCCAGCGTCTTCAACACTTTCAAGCCTTTTGCGCCGAGCTTCGCCGCGCGTTCGATCTGTTCGGCCTGGAATTTGGAATAGCCCGGCTCGGTGGATTTCTTGAACCAGGGTTCAGTGAAAGTGATGAAACGGTCCGGATTCGGTTTCTGCCAGTAATTCAAGTTTTCTTCCAACGCAGCGCCGTAACCGCCTGTCAGGTTGACCATCGTGCGGATGTTCTTGCTGTCCATCACCGGCAGAATTTCTTCGCGTTTGGCGCGGAAATTGGCTTTTTCAGTCTGCCCAGATGTGTTCGTAAACGATAAATGCGTGTGGAAATCAATGACGGGAAAGCGTGCTTGCGCCACGTTGGTTTCTTTGACGTGGAGCATGCTTTTCGGTTCGTAATCGTTGATCGAAAGCGGTTGTGGTTTCTTATCTTGCTGCTGGGCCGACACCTTGCCGGAAGCTCCCGATGCCAAAGCCGTTAGCGCTAAACCTTGCAGCCATTCTCTGCGAGTTGTTTTGCTCATCGTGTTGAATCCTGATTTATGGTTTCGATGTTGGAGTGCGGCGCATTGTAAGTCCAGTTGTGCGGTTGTCCAAGTTTAAGGCGTACACAAATGCACTTGCTCCCCAATGGCTGATTGCGATTCATTGGTCGGTCGGCTAGATTACGCCCGCGTTTCGGCAACAAAGCTGTAACTGTCGGCAGCGCAAATCGGTCTTATTCGTTGAGCACAAAAAGACTGGCTCACCGATTTCAACCCTTTCCGAACAAACATAATTAACCAAGATAGGAGCTACTTCAGTGAAGAAGCGTATTTCCTTTTTCGCGCTTGTCTGTGTTGTGGCGTTGGCAGGTTTGGGAGTGCTGACTACCCGAACCGGTTCCGCGCAATCACAAGGCGAGGCTTATGCAATTCGTGGCGGTACGGTTGTCACCGTCACCGGAGCGACGATTTCCAAAGGCACGGTTGTCATTCGCAATGGATTGATCCAGGCGGTTGGCGCCGACATACCGGTTCCGGCTGATGCGCGCGTGTTTGATGCGACCGGCATGATCGTTTATCCGGGACTGATGGATTCCCACACCACTTATGGTTTGCGGCAGGAAGCCGCGCCAACCGGTGGCGGCGGACGTGGCGGCGGAGCCAATCCATTGCAGGCGTTTCTGGCTCAAGCTGCCGCGCAACCGACTAATTCCGGGTTGTTGCCAGAAGTCACTGTCGTTGATCAATTGCAGATTGCCGAAACCACTTTTGACAGCCAGCGAGCAGCCGGAATCACTACGGCATTGACCGCTCCACGCACAGGAGTTTTCCAGGGGCAAAGCGCCATCATTAATCTGGGAACCGACGCGGCTGAAAAACTGATTCTGAAAGCTCCGGTTTCGTTGAACGTAGGGCTGAGTAACGGTCGCGGGTTTGGCGGTGGTTACCCCAGTTCACCGATGGGCGTGATCGCTTTTCTGCGCCAATCATTTCTGGATGCCCAGCATTATCGCGACGAGTGGAACCGGTATAACAAAAATCCGCGTGGCGCTCAGCGGCCTGAAGTGAACAAATCGCTGGCGGCTTTGCAGCCGGTAATCAACGGCCAAATGCCTATTGTGATCAGCGCAAGTTCAGTGCGCGAAATGGAACGCGCTGTCAGTCTGGCCGAAGAGTTTGGAGTTAAGTTCCTGATTTCAGGCGCAACACAAAGTTACCAGAATGCAGATTACCTGAAATCAAAAGGCGCGACGGTTTTGCTTTCTTTGAGTTATCCGCAAAAACCAGCCGGTCTGGAGGACCCGGAAAGCGAATCGCTGCGCACTTTGCGTGAACGCGCCGATGCTCCAAAAGCCGCCGCAGTTTTGCTCAAGGCCGGGGTTCACTTCGCATTTACTTCTGGGACTTTGGCTCGCCCGGCGGATTTCGTCGCCAACGCAGCCCGCGCCATCGAAGCCGGATTACCAAAAGACGAAGCCTTGAAAGCGATGACGATTTATCCGGCGCAAATCTTCGGTTTGTCCGAACAGCTTGGCAGTATCGAAAAGGGCAAAATTGCCAACCTGATAGTCACCAGCGGCGACCTGTTTGCCAAAGACACCAAAGTCAAACACGTCTTTGTTGATGGCAAATACTTCGAGCCAAAAGCTGAAGCTCCACAGCGTCCGGGCGGATTTGCCGGAGGTCCCGGTGGAGGCAGGCCAGGTGGGCGAGGCCCAGGCGGCGCAGCAGGCGCTCCGCCCAGCGAGTCTTCATCAGGCTCCGGTTTGGCAGCAGGTTCATGGACTCTGACGGTTGCTTCGCCTCGTGGCGAAATGAAGCTGACTGCCAATCTGCAACAAAACGGCGAAGCCATAACAGGCGAATTGAACCTGCAATTCGGCGCGGCTCCGATCACCAAAGGCACGATCAAAGGCAACGAGATCGAATTGGAATACACCATCTCAACACCCAACGGCCAAACGATGAACGGCACGCTGAAAGGCAAGATTGATGGCGCTTCGATCAGTGGCCAGATGGGAATGATGGGGCGCAATTCGGATTTCACCGGCAGCAAAACGCCGAAAGAGTGAGTCGGTGACGGGCTACAGTACCGTAGGTTGCCCAACCTGCGGAGCCTTCATCAGCAAGCCTATTGGTAGCAACGGGACGACTCATTAGCCAATTACCCGCAGGTTGGACAACCTACGGTACGATTTAGATGGAGATGACAATGAAACGAACTATTTTGTTTTTCCTGCTCACGTTGGCTTTTGGCGCAGTGGCGCTGGCGCAAAACAACGAAGAGATTTTGATCAAAAACGCGACGGTCATGACGGCTTCGCACGGAACCATCGAAGGCGGTGCGATTCTCATCCGCAACGGCAAAATCGCAGCCGTCGGCAAAGTCGCCGATGTCAAAGCCGGAGCCAATGCCAAAGTCATTGACGCCACCGGAATGTATGTCACGCCGGGGTTTGTGGATTCGCATTCGCACTCCGGGCTGGACGGCACAAACGAAGGGACGCTGTCGGTAACTTCAATGGTGCGAATGGGCGACGTGATCAATCCGCTTGATCCCAACATCTATCAACGACTGGCCGGAGGAATGACGCTGATCCATCAACTGCACGGCAGCGCCAATGCCATCGGTGGACAGAATTCGATGATCAAGCTGAAATGGGGCAGACCCGTCAGTGAAATGTTGATCCCGGATGCTCCGCGCACGATTAAATTTGCGCTCGGCGAAAATCCGAAACAATCCAATCGCCCCAATATCCCAGGAGCGACTCGCCGATTCCCGGCCACTCGCATGGGAGTCGAAGAAACCATCCGCGAAGCTTTCACCGAAGGACGTGAATACATAGCCAAGTGGGATGAATACGAACTGGCCAAAAAACGCGGCGAAGACTCGCTGCCTCCGCGTCGCGACTTGAAGCTGGAAGCCATAGCCGACATTTTGAAAGGTCGAATGGATATTCATTCGCATTGTTACCGCGCGGATGAAATCGTCATGTTGATGCGCTTATGCGAAGAATTCGGCGTCAAAGTCCGCACACTTCAACACACGCTGGAAGGTTACAAAGTCGCGCCGGAAATCGCCAAACACGGAGCTTCGGCTTCGATCCTGCCGGATTGGTGGGGTTACAAAATGGAAGCTTACGACGCCATTCCGTTCAACGCGGCGATTATGACCAGGCGTGGCATTGTCGTTTCCATTCACTCCGACAGCGCCGATTACGGTCGTCGCTTTTATATGGAAGCCGCCAAAGTCATGAAGTACGGCGACCTGACTGAAGAAGAAGCGTTGAAATTGATTACGCTGAACCCGGCGATTCAAATGCGTTTGGACAAACGAGTCGGCAGCATTGACGTTGGCAAAGACGCTGACCTGGTGTTGTTCAACGGCCATCCGTTCAGCATTTACTCGCGCCCCGAAGTCACAATGATCGAAGGCGTTGTGTATTTCGACCGCAAAGCCGATCTGGCTAATCGTGAGAAACTGAGCGCTGAAAAGAAAGCTTTGATCGAAAAAGAACGCCGCACTCCGGGCGTCGCTCAACCGACAACTACGCCGCAACCTGTGATTCCAACCTGGGCGGAGGAAGAAGACGATCCGCACGGCGCGCCGGTAAAGAAGATCAAACAGTAGCCAACAATAATATTCTCCACGAAGTTCACGAAGAAACACGAAGGCATTTCCTAGACCTTCGTGCTGCTTCGTGAACTTCGTGGACGGAGAAAGAAGAACGATGTTCAAACGAAATCTACAAATTGTTCTGACTGCAATCATTTTTGCGATCCCGGCGTTTGCCCAATCGAAATCGGAGCAGGGAACTTACGCCATTCGTAACGCCAAAATCGTCACCGTCACCAACGGCGTGATTGAAAAAGGCACGATCCTCATCAAAAACGGCAAGATCGAAGCCGTCGGTGCAACTGTCACCATTCCCAAAGACGCCAAAATCATTGATGCCACTGGCCAATCGGTGTATCCGGGCTTGATTGATTCCAACACGATTCTGGGATTAACCGAAGTCATGTCCATCGTCACCGGAACCAACGGAACCGTGGACACAACGGAGCTTGGTGATTTCAACGCCAACATCAAGGCCGTAACCGCCGTCAACCCGCACAGCGAATTGATTCCTGTCGCGCGAATGAACGGCGTGACGACTGTGCTGACCTGCCCGCAAGGCGGATTGATTTCCGGTCAATGCGCGTTGATCAACCTGGACGGATGGACTCAGCACGATATGAAGTTGCTGGCTCCTGCGGCCATGCACCTGATTTACCCGCGAATGGGTTTTGGCGGTGGGCGCGGAGGTTTTGGCGGATTTGCCATTGGCGGGAACGATCAAGCTCGGCAACAGCGCGACCGTCAGCTTGATGCGTTGAAAAAGAAACTGGACGACGTTCAGCTTTACGCCAAAGCCAAAGATGCCGCCGCCGCTGACCGCAGCATCCCTGCGCGTCCGGTTGATTTGGGAATGGAAGCCTTGATCCCCGTTATCAAAGGCGAAGTCCCCGTTTTTGTGGATGCCAACACAGCGGCTGAAATCAAAGGCGCGATTGAACTGGCCGACAAATACAAACTGAAGCTGGTCATCAACGGAGGCGACGAAGCCGTCAAAGTCGCCAAAGAACTGAAAGAGAAAAACATTCCCGTCGTGCTCGGTTCCATCAACGAAGTCCCGCGCGGCGAAGACACGCCTTATGATGAAGGCTTCGCCCGCGCATCGGAGCTTCATAAAGCCGGAATCAAATTCGCCTTCGCCACGGCCAACGCCAGCGAAAACGGCCCCGGCGACGTTCGCTTGCTGCCGTATCAAGCTGGCACTTCGGCTGCCTTCGGCTTGCCGAAAGACGAAGCCTTGAAAGGCGCGACGCTTTACCCCGCGCAAATCTTCGGCGTAGACAAAATCGTCGGCAGCATCGAAGTCGGCAAACTGGCCAACCTGGTCATCACTGACGGAGACATTCTGGAATTTCGGACCAAGATCAAAC
>JAGNMH010000368.1 GCA_017991275.1 Acidobacteriota bacterium | reverse complement strand
TCGCGGAAAACCTGCGGTTCGATGATGACTACTTCAGGAATTTCTGTGCGTGTAACTTTCATTGTTGTTCAATCATTCTGAGCAAGTACTGGCCGTACTCGTTTTTCTTCATTGGTTCGGCGATGCGCCGGACTTCTTCTGCCGTCATCCAGCCTTCTCGGAAAGCGATTTCTTCCAAGCAGGACACCATCAATCCTTGCCGTTCCTGCAAAACCTGTATGAAGCCCGAAGCCTGTTGCAAGGATTCATGCGTGCCGGTGTCCAACCAGGCAATGCCGCGCCCAAGCTTTTCGACATGCAGCGCATTCCATTCCAGATACGCCCGGTTGACGTCCGTAATTTCCAGTTCGCCGCGCGGCGAAGGTTTCAAGTTCGCGGCCACGTCCAGCACTCGGTTGTCGTAAAAGTACAACCCGGTTACAGCCCAAAACGAACGCGGCTGCGTGGGTTTTTCTTCCAGACTGATGGCCCGGCCTTCGGCGTCGAATTCGACTACGCCGTAACGTTCAGGATCGCGGACTTGATAAGCGAAGACGGTCGCGCCTTCCGTTCGCTGAGAAGCTCGGCGCAAATCTTCCGGCAAACCGTGCCCGTAAAAGATGTTATCGCCCAAGACCAGAGCTACATTGTCCGTGCCGACGAATTCACGACCGATGATGAACGCCTGAGCCAATCCGTCAGGGCTGGGCTGAGCGGCGTAACTCAACCGTAAACCGTATTGCGATCCATCGCCCAACAGCCGCTGAAATTGCGCCTGATCCTGCGGCGTGGTGATGACCAGAATTTCCCGAATCCCCGCCAGCATCAGCGTCGAAAGCGGGTAATAAATCATCGGTTTGTCATAAATCGGCAGCAACTGTTTGCTAACCGACTTCGTGATTGGATAAAGCCGAGTGCCAGAGCCTCCGGCGAGGATAATGCCTTTCATTAAGCCCCCATTCCCAAGCGTTCGCGCTCATACTTCCCTGCCAGCACAGTTTCGCACCACCGGCGATTTTCAAAATACCAGCGGATGGTCTTGGCCAAGCCCGCTTCAAAATCATAAGCCGGTTGCCAGCCAAGCTCCGCTCGAATTTTGCCAGCATCAATGGCGTAGCGTTTGTCGTGGCCGGGTCGGTCGGCGACGAATTTTTTCAAATTCTGATAACTCGTTTTGCCGTGAGCCTTGAGCGCAGTGTTTTCAGCCGCCGGTAAAATCCGTTCAACTTCGTCGCAGATGCGGTCAACGATCTGCAAGTTCGTGCGTTCGTTGCCGCCGCCGATGTTGTATTTGCCGCCGGGCTGACCGTTTTGCAGAGCCAGCAGGATTCCAGAGCAGTGGTCTTCAACATAAAGCCAGTCGCGGATATTTCCACCGTCGCCATAAATCGGCAGCGGTTTGCCGTCCATCGCGTTCAGCACCATTAACGGAATCAGCTTTTCGGGAAATTGCAGCGGGCCGTAATTGTTGGAGCAGTTGGTAATTACAGTCGCCAAGCCATAGGTTTCGTGCCAGGCGCGCACCAAATGATCCGCCGACGCTTTGGAAGCCGCGTAAGGCGAATTCGGCGCATAAGGTGTCGTTTCCGAAAACAAGCCGGTTTCGCCAAGCGAGCCGTAAACTTCATCGGTCGAAACGTGAAGAAAGCGGAAAGCTCGCTTCTCTTCCTCAGTTTTGGCGGCCAGATATTTGCGTGCGGCTTCGAGCAAAACAAAAGTCCCAACGATGTTGGTTTCAATGAATGGGCTGGAATCGTCAATCGAACGATCCACATGCGATTCCGCAGCGAAATTGACCACGGCATCCGGCTGGAATTCTTGAAAAATTGCCTCCATTGCATCTTTCAGGGCTATATCCGCTTTAACAAATCGGACACGAGAATCGCCAAAAGTATCTTCAAGACTGGCCAGATTACCGGCGTAAGTCAGTTTGTCCACGATCACCAGTCGAGCATCGGTTTTGGCCAGCGCGTACCTGATGAAATTCGCGCCGATGAAACCCGCGCCTCCAGTAATAATTATGGTCTGCATTGAAACAACTCCTATGAAGTCCGACAAACTTCAGTTTGTTGAAGTCTCGGCGAGATGACCTTTCGAGCAGACCCGCGACAAACTGAAGTTTGCCGGACATCGTCTTGACCGAAAGGTAGTAAGAACTTTTGCTTTTACACCGTCGCCACTCGGATTGTACAGCGACTCCTTTTTTTCGTTGGTTGCGGCATTTGGCGGCCTGCGTTAAGGTTACGGCCAAACCTAAACGACCTGCTTCATAAAAATTATTGACGGTCTGACTGCTCATCAAAATCAGGAGAAACGTTTATGCGAAACGCTCAAACTTCAAGTTCCCGCTTGCTGAAGTTTTTGGCCATCGGCTTTTTACTTCTGTTGGCCAACAGTTCTTATCTGGCTTCGTTTGATTACCCGACGATGTTTTACATCTTGAATCTTGGCCTGCACTTCGGACTTGGCTTGCTGCTGGCGTTGTTTTTCATCAGCTATCTGGCCAAAAGCTGGCGCGAAATGATGGCGGGCGGCAAGATCGGGTCGCTGTTGTTGCTGGCCAGCGCGGGGCTGGGAACGTTCATCCTGATTTTCGGAGCCACGCGGCCTTACTTCGGATTCGGCAAACCGGTGAAGTGGGCGGCGACTGCGCACGTTGTCGTGGGCATCATCGGTATCTTGATCTTCGCGCTGGCCGTTATTCGCCAAAGAACTCAGCGAACATTTGCTCGCGCGTTTGGGTTTGTCTTGGCGTTGGCGCTGCTGTTTCCATTGGCAGCCTGGCAAGTTCAAAAATACACACGGGCCAGCCGCGATTACATTACGAATCCAAACACTGCTCCGCTTTCGATGGACGGCGAAGGCCAGGGACCGAACGGCCCGTTTTTCCCGACTTCAGCCACAACCAATACGGGCGGCAAAATCCCCTCGAATTTTTTCATGACCTCGGAAACCTGTGCTCGCTGCCACAAGGACATTTACGACCAATGGAATTCTTCGGCGCATCACTTCGCCTCGTTCAATAACCAGTGGTACCGCAAATCCATCGAATACATGCAGGACACCGTGGGGACTCAGCCGTCGAAATGGTGCGCTGGTTGTCACGACCATGCCGTGCTGTTCAACGGACGATTCGACACGCCGATAAAAGAGCAGGTCAACACGCCTGAAGCCCAAAACGGATTAAGTTGCACCTCCTGCCATTCGATCACCAACGTCCGCAGCACCATGGGCAATGCGGATTTTGAGATCGAATACCCAGCGCTGCACGACATGGCCACCAGCAAAAACAAATTTATCGAATGGAGCCACGACGTGCTGACTTACGCCAAACCCGAAATGCATGGCAAGACGTTTATCAAACCGTTTATGCGCGAAAACACACCGGAATTTTGCGCTTCGTGTCACAAGGTTCACCTGGACGTTCCGGTCAACAATTACCGCTGGTTTCGAGGTTTCAACGATTACGACAACTGGCAGGCTTCGGGAGTTTCTGGGCAGGGCGCGCGAGCTTTCTATTATCCCGACAAACCGAAGAAGTGCGCTGAATGCCATATGCCGCTGGTTAAATCCAACGACCCGGCAGCCAAAAATGGAATGATCAAATCGCACCGCTTCCCAGGCGCAAATACCGCGCTGCCGTTTGTCAACAAAGACGAAGTTCAGATGAAAACCGTCCAGAACTTTCTGCAAGACAAGCAAGTCAGCGTAGACATTTTCGGCCTGTCTCCGGGCAAAGCGCGCGACGTGAAAGAAGCCAAAAACCGCGCGGGCGAAGAAGCTCCGCGACTGGCTTCGACTTTTGCCATCGGCGAAGAAGGCATGGATTTCGGCGCATCGAAGGTTTTCATTTCCGAACCGACCGAGGTCATCGCCCCGTTGAACAAAGTAGAAAATCTGGCTGTCCGCCGGGGCGACGAAATGCGGTTGGAAGTCGTCGTTCGCACGCGCAAAGTCGGACACTTTTTCCCAGGCGGAACGGTTGACGCTTTCGACGTATGGGTCGAACTGCAAGCCACGGACAGCAACGGCAAGACCATCTTTTGGAGCGGCAAAACCGAAGATGACGCTTCAGGCCGCAAAGGTCCGGTCGAAGGCGGAGCGCATCAGTATCGCAGTTTGATGCTGGACGAACGCGGCAATCCGATCAACAAACGAAACGCCTGGGCCGCGCGGACAGTTGCTTACGTGCGGATGATCCCGCCCGGAGCGGCTGACACCATCCATTACCGGTTGGTCATTCCGCCCGATTGCGGCGACCAGATCACCATCAAAGCCAAAGTGAATTATCGCAAGTTCGCCTGGTGGAACACTCAATGGGCTTTTGCCGGAGTCCGCGATCCAAGCCAGAAAGATTACTCTGTCACCAAAAACCACGACGACGGCAACTGGGTTTTCACCGGCGACACTTCGGGCGTATCGGGCAAGGTCAAAGAAATTCCAGACCTGCCGATCACAACCATGTCCGAAGACACCGTCACGATGCGTGTGCTGAACAAATCCGACAAGCTGCCGGAAATGAAGTCGGTACTGACCAAGGAAGTCCGCGAACGTTGGAACGATTACGGCATAGGTTTGCTGTTACAGGGCGACATCAAATCCGCCGAAGCCGCGTTCCTGAAAGTCACTCAGATGGAACCGGAATACGCCGATGGTTGGGTGAACGTTGCCCGCACGCAAATTCAGGAAGGCAACATGCCTGTAGCGGCTGAAATGCTGACGCGGGCTTTGCAGGTAAATCCAAACCTGGCCAAGTCGCATTACTTTTACGCTTTGACCTTAAAAGCCGACGGCAAATACGACGAAGCCTTACAGCATCTGCAAATCGCGTCTAACCAGTATCCGCGCGACCGAGTGGTGCTGAACACGATGGGACGCGTCATGTTCCTGCAACGCAAATATCAGGAAGCCGTCAACATAATGCAAAAATCCTTGCAGGTTGATCCCGAAGACTTGCAGGCGCATTACAACTTGATGCTTTGTTATCAGGGATTGGGCAACACCGAACAGGCTGAGCGCGAGCGGAAACTTTATCTCCGCTTCAAAGCCGACGAATCGGCTCAGGCAATCACTGGCCCGTACCGCCAGCTTCACCCCGAAGACAACAACGAACGCCAACAGATTCACGAACACGTTTCGGTTCCGTTGGGCAAACCGGCGCAGACAAAACCGTATGGAACTGTTGCCGCCAACAAATCACGAATCAAACAAGTCGCCGCTCTGCCGCGCAAACCGCGACTTGCGACTTCAACGCAATAAAGCATTACCCATTGACCATTATCTATTGGCCATTAACCGACGGGGTAAGCATTTATACTTTGCCGGTTAATGCGTAACGGCAAATGATTAATGGCCAATTCCAATTGCTTTCGCTTATGAAAACTTCTTATCGAAAACTTGCCTGGTTTGGACTGGTAATCATTGTCGCAGCTTCGTTGGCCGTGGTCATGATCCCGGCGATGCTAATCATCCCGTTCAAGCCGCAAACGCCGCGCGCAGTGGAAATTTCATACCTGCTGAAAAGCTGGTCGCCGATTGTCACAGTGTTGGGTTTGATTGCTTCACTGGCGTTGGCTGCCTGGCTCTGGATTGGCAAACGGTCGTGGTGGCGGCGAAGTCTGCTGGTGCTTTCGATGATCCCAGTGCTGGCGGCAACCTGGTTCGCCCGGCAGAATCATTTTGAGTGGATGTTCAATCCGTTGAAACAAACCGCTTTTGCCAAAGTCAACGAAGCCAGCATCAGCGACAAAGACATGGTTTTGGCCGTGACGATCAACGGCGAAGCGGTGGCCTATCCGGTTCGTCAGATGGCTTATCACCACGTAGTCCACGACACGGTCGGAGGTGTGCCGATTGTGGCAACGTATTGAACGCTTTGTCACACCGGTCTGGTGTGGGAATCGAAAGTAAATGACAAGCCGCTGAAGTTTCACTTATCAGGAATCAACAACCAGAACTTCATCATGCGCGATGAAGAAACCGGTTCGTGGTGGCAACAGGTT
>JAGNMH010000367.1 GCA_017991275.1 Acidobacteriota bacterium | reverse complement strand
AGCCTCAAACCGGTTGGCGAGCCATTTCTGATCAATCCCCAGATTTCTTACCAGCAATTCAGCGATCTGCGGAAAGTCACGATCCTTGACGTCTTTGCGACCTAAAACAATGTTGTACGATGGTTGGCTGGTGACAAGAATGCGGCCTTTGCGGTCAAAAATGGTTCCCCGTCTGGCTGGAATAGGGAGAATACGGGTTCGGTTTTGTTCAGCGCGTTCGGCATAAACATCGCTGTTCATCACTTGCAGATACCACAAACGACCAATCAAAAGCGCAAAGATGACCATCGCCAGATAGCGAATAACCTCCAGGCGTATACCGACTCGCCGCAAATCTTCATTTTGGTCGAATCCGGATTCTTTGACTGACTTCATAACAGCAACCTTTTTATTCAAATCCCAAGCTTTAAATCTGGAAACTCATCGAGAACTTCTAAACCAATTCTTCCCTCGGCGAGCTTCGCTTCGGCGTACACGTAATGCCGAGTCTTTGCTGAATAAACGGTCCAGAAGCAGATAAAGCAGGGTAGCGGCAATCAGGTTGGTAACAAGTCCGAAGACAATGGCGGCGGCTAAACCTTTTCCGCCAATCAGTACGGGGAGCTTGAACTTCAGTAGCTTGTAAAAAGCGTATCGGATCAGAGTGTTAACTAAACTGGCGCTGGCAACAGTGGCAAATCTAACCAAAAGAGTGTCTGCCACAATGACCGAGACAATGCGATCAGCAATATAAGCCGACAGCACATAAGCAAAACCACTGACACCAAATGCGGTTTCAACGCCATTAGCCGATCCTCTGGAAAATGCATCATGCAATAAACCGGCGGCAACAGCCGTCACTAACGCCTGCACTGGGTCACGCCCAAGACAAACATAAACAACGACTACCAACAACCAATCTATGTATGCCAGCCATTGCCCTATCGCTTCAGGAGCCAACCTCACAAGTGTGGTTTGGGCAAAAACAGCGACCAGCAAACAAGCTGCAATTTTTAACGAAGTACCGCGAGATGCTTTCTCCAAACTATGCTTTACCGTGGATTCAAACTTTGTTTTCAGCCGCGAACAACGGCAGGTTTTGGCCTTTGGTAATCATCAGCCTGTTTATGCCGCATTCGATTACGACCATCGAAGCTACTTCTTTCGGTCGGTTGCCTTATCTTGTTTTTCCTGCTCTTCTTTCTTCCTTAATTCTTCGAACTGGCGACGAATCTCTTCTGGTGGAATTTTCAGCACCATCACCATTTCCAGTTTTCCCAATTTGGCCGCCGGCTCTATTTCAACCAGCACAGGAGCATGCAATGTTCCATTGCTTTTAATTCTACCAATCAACAAACCAGCAGGATATAAACCATCCTGCCCTGAAGTCTTCACCTCTTCGCCAGGTTCCAACTGATCCGGTGGAACGATAAACCTCATGTCACAAAGCAGTCTGCTCTTTCCCTCCAATATGCCCAGCCAGCGAGTTTCTCCAGTTTGAGCAATCACTGCCGCGCCTGCTCCGTGGCGCTCATCTGTTATTAAAAGCACCTGAGAAGAAATCGGTCCCGCCATAATCACTCGACCAACCAATCCATCGGCAGTGATCACCGGATGGTCTTTTTCAACCCCGGCAATGGAACCACTGTCAATTATCACAGTGCTGAACCATTGATTTGCATCATGGCCGATGATGCGAGACGCAACCCAAGGGTATGAAGTCGCTGCTTTCTTCAGCCCATCGAGTTGTTCAGAGAACGAAGCCTTGCCCTGCAATTCACTCAATTTAGCCTTGGTCTGAGCAAGCTCGGCCAGCAAACTCTCTTTGTCTTTACGAGCACCGCGCAAATCAATGTAGCCATACCAAACCCCACGGACTCCATCAGTCAATCGCGAAGCAGCCCATTGAAAGGGCGTCATCCCGCTCATTGTGACGACTTGCAAAAAATTCAAGCCGGACTGGCCTGGGACCCGATTGAACGAAATCACAAACAGATGCACGATCAACAATAAACCGAGCAACCAAGTGGGGTTCTTTTTAGCTTTATCTTTAGCCTTGTCTGTTAGAGACATTGATCTTTTGGTGGCCGGTCGTCGGCGAGCGGATTGCCTATAATTAAAGCTGACAACCGTTCACCGACCACCAAATCTTTACGATGGTAAAGTCGCGCCGTCCCAGCGCACACGACGTAACAGGTCGAAGTCCGAAAGCATGGCTCCCGCACCAAGCACGACTGACGACAGAGGGTCTTCAGCCAGCGAAACTGGAAGGCCGGTGTCTTTCATCAGACGAACATCCAGTTTTTTCAACAACGCCCCGCCACCGGTCAGGACTATGCCACGATCAACGATGTCGGCTGACAGCTCAGGCGGCGTGCGTTCCAGTGCAACACGAACCGCATTGATAATCGTCATCACGGAATCGGATAAGGCTTCGCGGATTTCTGCGTCGGTGACAACGATGGTTTTCGGTATGCCTTCAATCAGGTTGCGGCCTTTGATTTCCATAGTTTTCGGTTCATCCAAAGTGTCCGCCGAACCAAGTTCTATCTTCACCTGCTCGGCAGTGCGTTCACCGATCAGCATGTTGTACTTGCGTTTGATGTACTGAATGATGGATTCATCCATTTCATTACCGGCGACGCGGACGCTCTTGGAATAAACAATACCCGACAAAGAAATAACGGCGATGTCCGAAGTGCCGCCTCCGATGTCAACAATCATATTTCCGTGCGGCTCGGTAATCGGTAATCCTGCGCCGATGGCCGCCGCCATCGCTTCTTCGACCAGATAAACTTCAGCGGCCTTGGCGCGATAGGCGCTATCTTCGACAGCACGGCGCTCGACCTGAGTTATCTCTGACGGGATGCCGATGACAATCCGTGGGCTGACCCAGGTTTTGCCACCGTGAGCCTGCTGGATAAAGTACTGCAACATCTTCTCTGTCACTTCAAAGTCGGCGATAACACCGTCTTTCATCGGACGAATAGCCACAATGTTGCCGGGCGTGCGCCCAAGCATCTCTTTGGCTTTGTTGCCAACGGCTTCGACCTTGTGAGTGATTTTGTTGATAGCGACGATTGACGGCTCAGAAACGACAATGCCTCGGCCACGTGCAAAAACCAAAGTATTTGCAGTGCCGAGGTCAATGGCCAAGTCGCTGGAAAAAAGACTAAAAATCGAACGTAAATTCATTTAGTGTGAAATGACAACCTTTCCGAAATTCGGCTTAAGTGGCAATCGCAAACGGCTCAATACTTATTTTGTTGAGTTGTTTGCTATTTGCGGCGCTCAGCATATAGCAAAAGGCAATATAAATGAAGCAGTCATACAAAATTACAGCGAAAAGCTGATTCACGGCCACTTTTCACTTGCGTGCCTGTGCTGCTGGCCTATTGAAATGAGTTAAAAGGAGGAGAGATTTCGCTGCCTGACGTTAGCTCTGATAGAAGAATTGAGATGACGCTTTAGGCCTATGGAAAAGTTGGTGGCAAATACAGACAGAATCAGATCAGCGATTAACTTAATGGCGCCAACCTGATTCTGCTTGCATCGCAAAAATCCAAATAACTTATGAAATGCTGTTATTGGCGGTTTCCAGCTTGGTGTTGATCTTGCTGAAAATTTGACTGATGCTGGTTCCCATCGTTGTTAGAACGAAAACAGCAGCAGCACCGATCAAAACTAATAACAACGAATATTCCACAATATCCTGTCCCTGCTCGTCTTTCACAAAGGTGTTCACAAAATTTCTGATCATCGTATTTACCTCCTAAGTAATGATGATGCCAAATGGCAATAGTTAATCTGACTGTTGAATTACTCTCGCCAATTCACTCGATTGAATTCAACGAGATAATGAAAAAGGCGGCGCTTTGACGCATTCAAAGCAATTCGCGCTGCTTCAGCTTGCGTAATTTTGCTTTATTAGAATGGGAGAAAAACGCGGCGGCAGTCACCGATCTTTAAGTGAGTAAAAGATGTTTGTGCTTCAGTATAAACATCTGTTGGTTTCGGGGGCAGAGAAAATTGCGCGAGCGGTGAAGCGATTACCGAAAACGCGGGTATTTAATAGCACAGCCCAAAAATTTATTGCAAGCCATTTCTTTTTCAGCACCTCAAACCTGCTCCCCGCTCTTCCAGCAATTGACTGCCATGTGTTGTAATCCGCGACGAACTAAATCACTGACCACAGGAGCAACCATGCTTCGAACTGAACACAACTCAAAATTGTCGGCTGTCTGTCTATTTATACTGATTATACTGATCGGTAACCTGTTTCTTGCCCGCTCTTCTTTGGCCTCTTTGTCATTTTTTTCCGGCTCTTTGGGGCCAAAATCACAAACTGAAAAAGCGCAAGAAGAGTTTTTTGAAACTCGTATTCGCCCATTGCTGGCGATGAACTGTTATAGCTGCCATACCTCAACGGAAAGCGGCGGGCTTAGAGTTGATTCGCGTGAAGCATTGCTGAAAGGCGGTAACTCCGGCCCGGCCATCATCCTGAATCAGCCTGATGCCAGCCTTTTGATTCAAACCATCGCCCACACGCACAGCCGTCTGAAAATGCCTCAAGGCAAACCTAAGCTTCAAGACGATCAAGTCGCCGCCCTGCGCCAGTGGATAAAAGATGGCGCGTACTGGCCAAACACTGCCCCCAAAATATCGGCCAGTGATTACATCATCACGCCGCAGCAACAAAGCCATTGGGCCTATCAGTCAATCCAAAAACCTGAGCTTCCAAAAGTCATTAACGCTTCCTGGGTCCACAACGACATTGATCGTTTCATCCTGGCCAAACTGGAAGCAAACGGATTGCGCCCAAATCAGCCAACGGACAAGCGTGCATTGATTCGCCGCGCGACTTTCGACCTGACCGGTCTGCCGCCAGCACCCAAAGAAGTTGAAGCCTTCGTCGCCGACAAATCGCCCGACGCCTTTGCCAAAGTCGTCAGCCGTTTGCTCAGCAGTCAAAGTTACGGGGAACGCTGGGCACGGCATTGGCTGGACATTGCCCGTTACTCCGACACTCAAGGTGTCAACGACACGACCACCCTGCTTTATCCGTTTGCTTACACTTATCGCGACTGGGTGATTCGTGCTTTGAACGAAGACCTGCCTTACGATCAATTTCTGTTACAGCAAATCGCCGCTGATCGCTTGCCAAATAATGATTCACGCAATTTAGCCGCTCTCGGTTTTTTGACCGTCGGGCGCGGAGGATTTGCCACGACAACCGAAGAACGCATTGACGACAAAGTTGAC
Organism: Acidobacteriota bacterium; assembly: GCA_017991275.1. GTDB lineage: Bacteria > Acidobacteriota > Blastocatellia > RBC074 > RBC074 > RBC074. The sequence goes on along the minus strand of JAGNMH010000367.1, from coordinate 742 downwards.
GTTGCTGTTCGCGGCACAATGGCTCTGACCGTGAGCTGCGCGCGTTGCCATAACCACAAATTCGATCCGATCCCGACGGCTGATTACTATTCACTGTTCAGCGTTTTCGCCAACACCCGTGAGCCTGAAGAATTGCCGCTGCTTGATGCGGCTTCGGCCAACGATCCCAAAGAAGTCGAGTTGCAAAAAGACATCGCCAAGGTTAACGAAGAAATCGAAAAGTATCGCGTCAAACGCTTCCCGGAACTGAAAGCCGAGTACCGTCAAGCCGAGCAAATAACCAAATATCTGACCGCTGTTTATCAAGCACGCGACCTGGCCAAAGAAGTGGACGTGCGCGCTTTAACGGTCGAAAAGGATTACAACTTTGAGATGTTGAAGCGTTGGCAGAGTTTTTTGCAGAAAACCGCTGACAACCACGACGCTGTGTTTGCAATCTGGAGGGCGCTGGCAACGATTCCCGAAAAAGAATTTGCCGCCAAAGCTTCATCGGCAATTGCCGATTGCGCCAGCCAGAAAATCAATCCGCTGGTCGCCGGGGAATTCGTTCAAACCCCGGCCACAATTGAAGAAGCTGCGGCAATTTACGGAAAGCTGCTGGCAAAATTCGACAAAGCCAAACCGCTGACAGACCCCAACCAGGAAGTTTTGCGCCAGGTGCTACACGGCGAGGAGTCGCCAACCAATGTTCCATTCAAAGATTACAACGACATTCGCCTGGTCAAAGACAGCCAGTTCGAAC
>JAGNMH010000366.1 GCA_017991275.1 Acidobacteriota bacterium | reverse complement strand
CGGAACTTTGCTCTTCCACGCTTTTCAGATTTCGCCCCGCGCCAAGCAATCGTGATGGAACCGCCAGCCGATCTCGAAGCAGAAAATAGCTGCTGCCAAATAACACCACAATGGCGGCGATGAGGCTGATACGAAGCTTCGAGCCGAAGTTAGGGTTTTTTTCCAGGCCAGATGCTTGTGCTAAAACTGATGATGGCCCCTGCGGCGGAAGCTGCCCCTGATTGCCATTGCCTGATGATACGGTTGAACGCACGGAACTCTGTGACATCAAAGAGCCGGTGGATTTACGTTGCGATACGGCTGTGTTTTGCGAATTCGATGATGTCCTGTTGGACGGTGTAACCTGAGTTTGAATGGCAGTCAAAACAGTTTTCGAGTTTTCTTTTTTTCGACCGGACTTGTTTTCATCCCTGCCTTCAACTTTGCTTTCAATTGACTCGGCGATGATTTGGCTGATGCGCTCCTGCTTTTTCTTGACGGCTTCGATGACTAATGGACCTGAGGCGCGAAGCCGTTTCAGAGATTCACTAATCGCTTTCGGATCTCTGTCATCATCGCCGTTTGTCGTTGAAGAGGTCGCGATTATTGGCGACGGGACCTTTTCAGTCGCTACATTGGGCTGATTCAGTTTTCCGGTATCGGCCTTTTCAGACGAAACTGCAGCGCCGCTTTCAAATTTGGTGTCACGTAGATGATCTTTTGGCGCGCTGCGAGCGGAAAACTCCACATTGAGCGGAGCCGAAGCAGAAGACATCGCAGCCTGATTGTGCAACTCTGCTCCACATTGACGGCAATAACGCGCAGCCGTGCCGTTGGCGACTCCGCATCTACCACAGTAATTCATGGTCATAGCCTAATTCCTCAGAAAACACGCGAATAAAGCAACGAATGCCTATCAGGGGAGCAACTGCTGCCGTGGAGATGTGGCGCGTTTTCAAACTACAAGTTACAAAATTGCAACTTGCCGGACTGCTTAATTGGCGGTCGGGCAAGCCTTACTTCATCAAAACAATGCTTCGTAACATGAGGGAGTTGGGTCATTCTTTGATGACCAGTGTTTTCGCGATTTTATCATGCAAGCCGCGCTGGTGTTCGTCCCAAAGCATCCATAGAAAGCCAAGACCGGCAAACAGCATCGAAATCAGGTAAACCAGCAGGCGTATGCTTGCCGTTTGATAATCCATAGGATGACCATCGGCGCGCACCACGCGCAAACCGATAAACCGTTTGCCGAAGCTCTGGCCGTAGCGCACGTAACTGTAAACCCAATTGAAAAAAACAACCCCGATGACCAAAGCGTAACCAATGTACTGAAAGAACCCTCCGACTTCGGGTTCCATCAGTTTGCGTTTAACGAAGAATGCCAGAACCAAGGTCACTGAAAGAGGGAAGAGGGTCAAAATGTAATCCAGCAGAAATGCGCTGCAGCGGGCATTAAGGCTGGGCGGATTCAGCGTTTTCGCTGCGTCCAGGTTTTTGGGGTTTGCCATAGCAATGAAAATCTTGTCAGAGTTCGCGGCTCCGGGACGTCGCAATGTCACGACACCACGAACTTAAGCGTAGTTTCGCCGAGCTTAAGTTCGTCGCCGCTGAGCAGCATGTGTGGTTTGCCTTGTGAAAGCTTCAATGAGCCGTTGACGACCGTGCCGTTGGCGCTGCCCAGGTCTTCGATATAGAACTGCGCGCCTTGAGCAACAATACGGGCATGGCGTCGAGAAACGCGCGCCGACGGATCATATTTCGACAGGTCAACTTCAGGCCTGATGCCGCGGTTTGGATCAACCCGGCCAATCAGGCTTTCGCCTTCGATGTTGAGCGGGAACTGGGCATTCATTTCACTGGTTCCCATGACGATCAACTTGGCTGTTGTCCTTTTTGCCGGTTGACGAGTGCCGCAATAGGCACAGAACACATCGTCGTTTGCCAGTTCGTGAGAACAATTGACGCAAGTATTGATAGGCCCGAAGCTTTGCGAAGTTTCATAAAGATTGGCGACACCGACTGCTCCGCGGCGACCTTCCTGAAGTAGTCGCAAATGCATCTGCAATTCCTTGCCAAAATCTTTGGCGGAAGGGAATCGGCTTTCAGGTTTGTGTTCGACGGCCCGGCAGATCATCTCCTCCATTTCGACAGTAATCGAAGGAACGATCTGGCGCGGTTTCGGATTTTTGGTGAAATCGAAGATAAGCAGTGGATTGTCCTGCGGGTCTTGTCCAGTCAGCAGGTGGAACATCGTCGCACCCAGCGAGTAAATATCTGAAGTCTTCTGGACATTTCCGGCAAACAATTCCGGCGGCGCGTAACCCATTGTGCCGATTGCGGTCACGCCTTTCTGAGTTGGGGCGACAAAACGCGCAATGCCAAAATCCACCAACATAATCCGGTTGGTGCGACCGTCAATCATCAGGTTGGCCGGTTTCAAGTCGCGGTAGATAATCGGCGGATTCTGCGAATGTATGTAATCCAGCACGTCGCAGGCATCAATTGCCCATTTGGTGACGGTCAATTCATCTACTTTACCGCCGGAAGCTCGTTGCCAGGCAGCCAGATCACCGCCATCAATGTACTTCATTACCAAATAGTAGCGACCGCGCTCGGTCTCAAAAAAGTATTGGTAGATGGTTGGTATGGACGGATGGTCGAGCTTTGCCAACAACTCGGATTCGCGCTTGAAATCTTCGATGGCTTTTACGCGCGAAGATTCGTCGGCGAACATTTCTATCATCTCTTTGACAGCGACCGAGCGATTGGCCAGGTTCTGATCTTCTGCCAGATAGACCGATCCCATGCCGCCGCCGCCGATGCGTCTGACGATCTTGTAACGGTCAACCAGCAAGGTGCCCGATGCCAGTTGAATTCCTGTTGGTGTATTACCGGAAGCGGTCATACTAATAACTCCGGTGCGCGCGGGAGTGGCCGGCGCGCCCGTCTTGCTTACTTGTGGATCTTGCCACGCGCCACACTCGCCACAGAATGGGTCACCGGGTGTGGCCTGCGCTCCACATTCGGGACAGAATGCCATAGCTCAATTCGTGGAGAAGCCTGCGAATCGCAATGATAACTGGAAACCGTCGGTTGGTTTGATAACTCTTTCGGCGATTTCAGCATCAATGATTCATCGGGGCGAAATCCGCGTGATTCGCGGGTGGTTAATTGACTAACTCAAAAGAAACTTCAAAAACGTTTTGCCGACGATAATCTCATCGCCGTTGTTCAATGGTTGTTTGATGCCCGGCAACAATCGCGGCCCACGGTTGATGAACGTGCCGTTCGTGCTGCCTAAATCTTCGATCAAATACTGGTTGTTCAAAAATTGAATTCGCGCGTGACGGCGCGAAACTTTTGCTTCTGGATCGTCCTGATCCAAATCCACATCAGGAAAAATGCCTCCGTCTGCATCCCAACGCCCGATCAAGGCTTCAATTCCGACGATTGGAAACTCTTTCCCGACTTTGCCGCCGCGCTGGATTATCAGCTTGGCTCGTACCGTCGGAGCTTCGGCGGCTGATTGATTTGAAACATTCATTGCTGGTTGCTGTCCACTGTCAGGGCTGTAAGGATTGCCTCGCAAATTGCCCGTCGTGCCGTTGAAATTTGTTGTCTGGCTCAATGACGCCACGCTTGTATTGACCGCAGGCGGAGCAGATGCACCTGTCTGCGGAGCCACTGTTGATGTTGATGGCGGGGGCGTCTGAGCCTGATTGGACGATTGTGTCGGTGACTTTGCTGATTGATAAACCGGCGGCGGCGGCGGCGTATAAGGCGTAGCCGGTTTTGGAGTAATCGTGTCGCGAGTGAAGGACGGCGGCGGCGGCGGAACCGGGGCTTGGGGCACTACACTGGTGGATGTCGGCGATTGAAAGGATGGCGGCGGCGCAAATCCGGGTTGCGGCGAACCTGCTGCTGCATTGAGCTTGGTGCCGCATTCATCGCAGTATTCAGAACCGTCCAGATTGTCAGTGCCGCAGTGATAACATCGAATCATAGCTGCATTGGCCTCCGCTTGAGCGAAAACTTCCCTTCGTTGAATTTATTTTTGATTTGCCCGCTTCGATTGCCTACTGATGACGTTAGAGGCTGCGAAGATTTGTCTGTGGTACCGACTCTTCAGCAACAAGATCATTCAGATAGCAGCCCATAGAAAACTGGCAAGCCCCCCGAAACCGTGGGGCATTCTACACACATTCCACTGAGTGCGCCAGTTAGCCAAAAAGAAAGTCAACTTGAGTCTTCGCTGTGAATTGCAGGCATTCCGCAAAATAATTTTTGGTGTGGTTTGAGCTTCAAATAGAGAATTGAAAAAGCTGGGATGGGACGCTGGCAGGCATAGCTGAAAGTAAAAGTCCTGGCTTTTTGAGATCAGCCGGGACTTTTACAAAGACTATTATTCCTTTGGCGCGTAATAACCATTTCTCGCCCGGATTCGCAGTTCGGAACTTTTGGCGGCTTTGACCTTAATTCGTCTGAATTTGCCATCGGTGGTTTCATTAGTCGAGTAATAACCCAGCAGGTATTGAGCTTGTAGTTCAGCCGTAATCTGATTGAAGACGTGCGTCAGGTCTTCAATTTTGTCTGGCAGAAAAGCCATGCCGCCTGTTTCAGTTGCCAGTTTGAACATATTGTCCTGGCCTTTGACGCTGATGCGGTTCAGGAAGATCGAAGGGCCGCTGGGGTTGATCGAATAGAACAAGCACTCGGCGCGTTGCAACTGTGTCAAAGCGTCATTCAATTTGAATCGAACGCTGTTGGTATCTTCACCGTCAGACAGCACAACCATTACTCTGCGGACTTCAGGATTTGCCGAATCGCTGATGTGTTGAGCGGCTTTGACGATGGTGTCAAAAAAGGCCGTCGAATCCTCTGTCGGCTGTATGGTCTGAGCGCCACCGATTGCTTTTTCAATGTTGTCTGTGCGGTCAACGGCCAGCTTTGGGGTGCCGCCAATGGCAAATATAGAAATGCCATCGCCTTGTTTTAACACTTGAGTGACAAAACGGCTGGCGGCTTCACGCTCGAAATCGAATCGGTTGCGAATGCTGCGCGACACGTCGAAAAGCAAGATCATCTCAAGCGGCGTCTTTCCAGGTTCCCCCATTGTTTGCACCTGCTGTGTTACACCGTCTTCTTCGACAATAAAATCTTCAGCGGTCAGATTACGAATAGGATTTCCACTTGCGTCGGTGACGGAAACAGGAACTGTAACCAGCCGGGAATTGATCCTTATGGTTTCCGGTTCAGGGTCTGGTTGTTTTCCAGGTGGTTGTTGACCAGGCTTCGTTGGTTGTTGTTCCGATTCACTTAATTTGCCAGTAGTTTCGTCAGGTGTTTGAGCAGGCGGTTTTTCGTTTGATGAAGTTGCTGCAGGAGATGGCATGATTGGCGCAGCAGGTTTGGTGTCTGGCGGCAGGTCTTTGGGCTTTACCGGCTCAGTTTTGGTCGCGTCGGATTTGGTTGCAGTTGTCACTCGGCGCGGGCGTTCAGACTTTTCTGATTGGCCGGATTGTGACTGAGATTGTGGTTGAGGCTGTGTTTGACCGGAAACGCGATTACGTTCCTGGCCTGAAACCCGAACAGCAATCAAACTTGCATAAACACTGCAAAGCGACAGACACAGAGCTATCAAAAAACTTCCTTTGCCCTTCATCACTCTTCTCCCTCTTCTTCAATGGTGTAAAGACAAACGAGTGGTGAGTAACCGAATATACTCACCACTCGTTTCCACGACATAAAGTTCAGTCATTCGAACTTAGTCTGATGCCGAGACTATTGCTCCGATCCGCTGGAACTCGATTTGCGAATTTCGACCGGCGGCGGCGGCGCATTTACGGCTTTATTGATCAGCAAGCGCACTTCAACGCGGCGATTCTTTTCACGACCTTCGCGCGTGGCATTGTCGTCCACTGGGTTGAGCGTTCCGTAACCGTGAGGAGTGATGATTCGGCGGAGCGGTATCATGTGGTTGTCAGCCAGGTAACCAACCACGGCTTCAGCG
>JAGNMH010000364.1 GCA_017991275.1 Acidobacteriota bacterium | reverse complement strand
CGTATTGGTTAACAATCAGCGTTTGGCTGCTGCTTTCACTAACGATACGCAACTAATCACTATAGCTCCAACCTCACTGCTTAACACACCTGGTACACGCGCTGTATTAGTCGAAAACCCCGATGGCCAAAGATCAGAAATCCAAAACTTGGTTATCGAACCACTTCGATCAGTTGCTACTGTTTCAGCAGCAAGCTTCGCTGGTAACGAATTAGCACCAGAATCTATTGTCGCCGCATTCGGTTTGGATCTCGCCTTATCTACGAGGGTTGCTACTTCTGTACCTTTGCCAACACAGTTGGCTGGCACTTCAGTCCAATTCAGAGATAGCACAGGGATCGCACGACTTGCACCGCTCTTCTTCGTCGCACCAGGACAGATTAATTACCAGATTCCATCAGGCACAGCCAGCGGAGAAGCAAGCATTATCATCACGCGCGGAGATGGTTTGGCGTCAGTTGGCAGAGCGCAGATTGCATCCGTGGCTCCTGGGCTGTTTTCTGCCCTTGCCAATGGCCAAGGAGTGGCCGCGGCTGTCGTGCTCCGCGTGAAGGCGGATGGTTCGCAAAGCTACGAGCCAGTTTTCCAAGCCGGCCAAGCCGTGCCAATTGATTTTGGGCCGAGTGGCGATCAAATTTACCTGCTCCTTTACGGCACCGGTTTCCGCAATAACAGTGGCATCAACAACGTCAAACTAAAGATTGGCGGTGTGGATGTGTCAGTGCAGTATGCAGGCATTGCGCCCAGCTATGTCGGACTCGACCAAGCGAATGCTGGAGCACTGCCACGCAGTTTAGCTGGGCGAGGCGAAGTTGATGTTCTACTGACGGTTGATGGCAAGACAGCAAATGTCGTCAAAGTAAATTTCCGGTGAAAACCTACGAAGCCGCAGCCCGGTGCTTTTCAAGAGGTTGCGGCTTCGGTTATCGGTTGAACGCCCAGTTTTTACTTTGCCACCAGATTGACCAGTCGTTTGGGAACGACGATGGTTTTGACGATCTGGCGGTTTTCCAGTTTAGCAATGACTCGGTCATTGGCCAGGGCCGCAGCTTTCAGTTCTTCATCGGTTGCCTCAGCCGGGACTACCAGTCGAGCGATAAGTTTGCCGTTCAGTTGAACAGGGATTTCCAGTTCGTCGGCTTTGGCCAGTTCGGCGTCGTAATCAGGCCAGGAGGCGGTGGCTACGATTTCGGAGTGACCCAGATTCGCCCACAGCTCTTCGGCTATGTGCGGAGTGAACGGCGACAGCATTTTCGTCAACGCTTCCATCGCTTCTTTCAACGCAAATTTGTCGGCAGCAGAGGCTTCAACGTCTTTCAGCGAATTGTCGAAGGCGTAAATCTCGTTCGTCAATTCCATCAACGCCGCGACCGCCGTGTTGAAGTTCATGCGTTCGCCGATGTCGTTGGAAATGCGTTTGATCGTCTGATGGGTTTTGCGGCGCAGTGAACGCGCAGCATCTGAAGATTCGCCTTCCGCCGCTCCGCTCAATTTGTCGTGCCATTTGTGGATGATGCGCCAGACGCGGTTCAGGAACCGTGAAGCGCCTTCGGCTCCGGCTTCGCTCCATTCCAAATCTTTTTCCGGCGGAGCGGCAAACATCATAAACAGCCGCACGGTGTCGGCTCCGTAAATCTTAATCATTACGTCCGGGTCAACCGTGTTCTTCTTGGACTTGGACATTTTCTCGATACGACCGACGACGGCTGTGCGTCCGCATGCTTTGCATTTGCCGTCGGTGACTTCAGACGGATTCAGCCAGTCGTGTTCTTCGCAGCGATAAGTCGCCAGACAAACCATGCCTTGAGTCAGCAGTTTTTTGACCGGCTCGCCGAAGGTAATCAGCCCCAGATCGCGCATGATCTTCGTCCACAGCCGAGTGTAAATCAGGTGCAGCACGGCGTGTTCGATGCCGCCAATGTATTGATCCACTGGCGTCCAGTAGGCCGCGACCGCCGGGTCGAACGGCAGCTTTTCGTTTTTCGGATCAACATAACGGAAGTAGTACCACGACGAATCCACGAAGGTGTCCATCGTGTCTGTGTCGCGCCGAGCAGCTTCGCCGCAGGTCGGACAGGTCGTGTTCACAAACCCAGCATGTTCGGCCAGCGGAGCGCCTTTGGTGTTGAAGTTCAAATCGCCGGGCAGTTCAACCGGCAGTTGATCTTCGGGAACAGGGACGATGCCGCACTTCGCGCAGTGAACGAACGGCAGCGGAGTTCCCCAGGCACGTTGGCGCGAAACTCCCCAATCACGAATCTTGAAGTTGGTCTTTGCTTCGCCGAATCCGCCTGCCTCGGCGTATTCAATCATCGCCCGGATCGCATCTGGGACTTTCAGACCGCTGAACTTGCCGGAGTTGATGACCACTGCGCTGTCGTCTTTGTTGGTAAAGGCCGCAGTCACCGGCGCGTCGTCGGCATCGGTTGAATCGGCCAGCTTGATGACCCGCGGAATCGGCAGACCGTATTTCGCGCAGAATTCGAAATCGCGTTCGTCGTGAGCGGGCACGGCCATAATCGCTCCGGTTCCGTAACCGGTCAGCACGAAGTTCGCCGTCCAAATCGGCAGCCGCTGACCGTTGAACGGATTGACGGCAAACAGGCCAGTGTTGACGCCTTCTTTGGCTGTGCCTTCGGCAATGCGATCTTCTTTGGAAACGGCTTTTTGCTTTTCGACAAAGGCGTTCAGTTCGTCGCTCGCCTTTCCGTCGGTGATCAATTCTTCAACCAAAGCGTGTTCAGGCGCAACGATGACGCAGCTTGCGCCGAAGATCGTGTCAATGCGCGTGGTGAAAACGCGAACCCGTTTACCGTTGGTCGGCGCGTGTTCGTAAGCGACTCGGAAATCAACTTCAGCGCCTTTGCTGCGGCCAATCCAGTTGCGCTGCATGGCCAGCACTCTTTCGGGCCATCCGCCTTCTAAATCATCCAGACTGTCCAGCAGTTCGTCGGCGTATTTCGAGACGCGAATAAACCACTGTTCCAGTTCGCGCAATTCAACCGGCGTGTCTTCGTGCCGCCAGCAAAAACCACCTTCAGCCTGTTCGTTGGCCAGCGAAGTGTTGCACTTGACGCACCAGTTGACCGTCGCGTTTTTGCGATACAGCAAACCGTGTTTCCACATCTGAATGAAAAACCACTGGTTCCAGCGGTAATACTCCGGCGAACAGGTGGCGATGTCTCGTCGCCAATCGTAACTAAAACCCAGTCGCTGCAACTGGACTCGCATGGCGTCAATGTTTTCAAACGTCCAGGTGTCGGGGCGGGAGTTGTTTTTGATGGCGGCATTTTCGGCTGGCATGCCGAACGAATCCCAGCCCATCGGATGCAGCACGTTGAAACCCTGCATGCGTTTGTAAGCCGACAAGGCATCGCCAATCGAATAGTTGCGAACGTGTCCCATGTGAATTTTGCCGGAAGGGTAAGGCAGCATTTCCAGGCAATAAAATTTTGGCTTGGCCGGGTCTACGTCGGCATTGAACGCGCCGGCTTCAGCCCAGCGCGCCTGTTGTTTCTCTTCTATTTCTTCAGGAAAGTATTTTTCGTTCATGTCGTCAGAATCCTTAAACTTGGTGTCAGAGCCAGTCCGTAAGGAAGGGCTTAAATGCGTTATCCCAGCCCTTCCTTACGGTGGGCTACTGACACGCCATCAAAAATCTTGTTATGGAAAAAGTGCGGTCGGAAGGCGCAGCGCAACACAGACAGACAATTGCGCTGCTACGTAAGAGAGAGGGTGGTCAGCGAGATGAATTCGTTGAAGCTGACAACCCGATAACTGATTTTGCTGAATGCGTTCGCCATTGTAGTTTAATTTCTCCGATTCGATTTCGGCACTTGAACAGGCCGGGATTCTACCTGAGCGACCTTTCGCGCTTCAAGCTGAAATCCGGGCTTGGCCGCCACTAACGTTCAAAACCTCAGACAAACAGTCGAATTGTAAAAACTTTTCTTCGCCAAAAACTTCGGCACTTTTGTTATCAAAGTTTGATAATCCATCGAATCAATTGGAAACCATGATCAGGCTGTGCTCAGTTTTTTTGATGTACGCACTGCGCGAAATTGAGAAAGCCGACATCCAGCAGATCAAGTTTTCTTTATATCTCTCAGGTAAAAATGACCTCTCATCTTTATCGCTTCATCTAAGCCAACAACACCAACAAGCCATCGGAAAAAACGAAAATTTATTCGTTCTTTTCCAATACCATTCAACACAAATGACACCTGACAAAGGCTAAATCCTTAAATACCGGCAGCCGATACAGACATAACTTACTGGAATAGTAGTTGCGCCAATTCAGTGGTGGGCGACGATGTCTGGTGTTGGAAATTCTTTCAATTGTCGCCACCAACAAAGCTCGTTAGATCAAACAATTGGAAACATCACAAACAAAGGAGGGTTTTGAATGTACTCACGAACACATCACAGTAAAAATGTCTTTGCCTGGTTGCTGATTGCGTTGTTCAGCGTGATCGCCAGCACAACCGCACTGGCTCAAACTTTCAATTCAACCGTCACCGGAACGGTCAAGGATCAGGCCGGGGCAGTCATCGTCGGAGCCAAGGTGACATTGATTGACATCGCCACTCAGCGCGAGGTCACCGCCACCACAAACGATCAAGGCGCTTTTGTTTTCCCCGAAGTCCGCGCCGGAAATTACAAGCTGGCGGCTGAACGCGACGGTTTCAAGAAATCCGAAATCAACGACGTAACGGTCAATGTCGGCACTCCGGCCACAGTTCACTTTGAACTGCAAACCGGACAGATTGCCGAAGTCGTCACCACGTCGGCGTCCGAGGCTCAAGCCGTCGTCAACACTGAAAACGCCACTCTGCAAACGACGGTGCTGCAACGCCAGATAAACGATCTGCCATTGAACGGTCGCAACCCGCTTTCGTTGGCTGCACTGCAAGCCGGAGTCAACACCAGCGGCAGCAACCGCACGGCTTCGGTCAATGGCACACGAGGCACGTTCACCAATCTGACCTGGGACGGAATCAACATCAACGACAACTTCATCCGCACGGACAGCTTTTTCGCCGTCGCCGCGCCCAGCGTAGTCAGCGTTGCCGAATTCACGCTGACGACGCAGAACGGCGGCCCATCCGATGGACTTGGCGTAGCCCAGGTCAAACTGGCCACTCCGCGAGGTTCAACCGAATACCACGGCAGTCTGTTTGAGTTTCACCGCAACGATGCGTTGGATGCCAATTCGTTTTTCAATAACTCGGCAGGCGTCAAAAAAGAAAAGCTGATTCAAAACCAGTTCGGCGTTGGCATCGGCGGGCCGGTCAAATTGCCGGGCAAGCTGTTTGGTCCATTGGCTTATGGCGGCGACAAGTTGTTCTTTTACGGTTATTACGAAGGCACGCGCGTCAAAACAGACACCAGTTCATTGCGTACCGTGCTGACTCAACAGGCGCGCCAAGGCCAGTTCACTTATCGCAGAGCCGACAACGGACAACTGCAAACCATCAACCTGCTGACGACCAGCGGTCTGGCCGCCGATCCAAAAGCCGCCAGCCTGATTGCGACGACTCCGTTACCCAACGATCTGAGCACGGCAGACATCACGTCGAACACTGCGCTGGCCAACACCGCCGGGTATCGGTTCAACAGTCCGACGGGTTTTGACAGCGACCTGTGGGGGTTCCGCGTGGATTACGACGCTTCGGCGCGTCATCGTTTTGAAGCGATTTACAGCCGCTTCACTTTTAACTTCCCGAACGCCGGCAACGAACCGTTCCCAGGCCGACCGGGCGACGGACAATCGTCCAGCCGTCCTCGCGGTTCATTCGCCTGGAACTGGACTCCGACCTCCACGCTGAACAACGAACTGCGGTACGGGTTCAATAATTACAACGTCAACTTCTTCACCAACGAAAAATTTGCCGAAGGCTATCAACTGACCTTCCCGCTGATTTCCGATCCGGTTGACAACTTCCTGTCGCAAGGCCGCATTGCCGATAACTACGAAGTGATTGACAACTCGACCTGGGTG
>JAGNMH010000365.1 GCA_017991275.1 Acidobacteriota bacterium | reverse complement strand
AATCCAAACCGCGAGCTTTCCAGTGATCAATCGCTTTTTTGGTTTCCAAACATTCCGTGTGACCGACCATCTCGTTGACCGTGCGGAAACCGAGTTCGGCCATCAATTCGCGGACTTCCTGGGCAATGAAATGCATGAAATTAACCACGTTATCCGGCGAACCCATGAAGCGCTTGCGAAGCTCAGGGCTTTGCGTGGCGACGCCTACCGGGCAAGTGTTCAAATGGCAAACGCGCATCACGATACAACCCAGCGTGACCAGCGGCGCGGTGGCGAAACCGAACTCTTCGGCTCCGAGCAACGCGGCGATGACTACGTCACGGCCTGTTTTCAACTGGCCATCGGTTTCAACGCGAACGCGGCTGCGCAGATTGTTGAGCACTAAAACCTGATGCGCTTCAGCCAATCCAAGCTCCCACGGCACGCCAGCGTGTTTGATGCTGGTTTGCGGCGAAGCTCCCGTGCCGCCGTCATAACCGGAAATCAAAATTACATCGGCGTGAGCCTTGGCGACTCCGGCGGCAATGGTTCCGACGCCGACTTCGGCCACCAGCTTGACGCTGATGCGCGCCTGCGTGTTTGAGTTTTTCAGGTCGTAAATCAACTGCGCCAGGTCTTCGATGGAGTAAATGTCGTGATGCGGCGGAGGCGAAATCAAACCGACTCCGGGCGTTGAATGACGAGTTTTGGCCACCCAGGGATAAACCTTGCTGCCGGGCAACTGACCGCCTTCGCCGGGTTTGGCGCCTTGAGCCATCTTGATTTGAAGCTCTTGAGCATTGACCAGATATTCGCTGGTCACGCCGAAACGACCGGACGCAACCTGCTTGATCGCGCTGTTGCGGCTGTCGCCGTTTTCGTCAGGAGTAAACCGGTCCGGGTCTTCGCCGCCTTCGCCTGTGTTGCTTTTGCCTCCGATGCGATTCATGGCAATGGCCAAAGCCTCGTGAGCTTCCTTGCTGATCGAACCATAAGACATCGCGCCGGTCTTGAATCGTTTGACGATTTCAGAGACCGATTCGACTTCTTCAATCGGCACGGGCTGGCGGTTGGATTTCAGGTTCAGCAATCCGCGCAGCGTGTAAAGCTGTTTTGCCTGGTCGTCAACCAGACGACTGTATTCTTTGAAGGTTTTGTAATCGCCTGTGCGCGTGGCTTTTTGCAGCGTGTGAATGGTTTGCGGATTAAACAAATGAGCTTCGCCGTCGGCGCGCCACTGATACTGGCCACCTGCTTCCAGCGCGTTGCCGTTCACTTGCCGATCCGGGTATGCGTGGTTGTGGCGCTGCAAAACTTCGTTGGCAATCACGTCCAAGCCGACGCCGCCGATGCGCGTCGCCGTCCCGGTGAAGTAACGATCAATCACTTCGGATTTGATTCCGACGGCTTCAAAAATCTGAGCGCCGCTGTAACTTTGCACCGTCGAAATTCCCATCTTCGAGATGACTTTGACGATGCCTTTGTTGACCGCCTTGATGTATTTGGCCACAGCCTGTTCGTGCGTCACGTCTTTCAACATGCCCAGGTTGATCATGTCGTGCAGCGATTCAAACGCCAGATAAGGATTAATGCCGCGCGCACCGTAACCCAACAACAACGCAAAGTGATGAACTTCGCGTGGTTCGCCGCTTTCCAGAATCAAGCCAACCTGAGTTCGCGTGCCTTCGCGCATCAAATGATGGTGAACGCCAGCCACAGCCAGCAAAGCCGGAATCGGCGCGGAATCGCGCTCTATGCCCCGGTCGGAAAGAATGATGATGTCGTAACCGTCGGCGTGTGCCTGGCTGACTTTGACAAACAATTCTTCCAGCGCGCGTTCCATGCCGGCAGCGCCTTCGCTGGCATTGAACAAAATCGGCAAAGTAATGGATTTGAAACCCATCTTGTCCTGACTGCCCAATTGACCCAATTGGCGAAGCTTTTCCAGGTTTTCGTTGGTGAAAATCGGAGAAGAGAGTTTGATCAGCCTGGCAACTTCCGGCGTCGGTTCCAGCATGTTCGCTTCAGGCCCGATGGCGGTTTCGGTGGACATAATCAGTTCTTCACGAATTGCGTCAACCGGCGGATTTGTAACCTGAGCAAACAACTGTTTGAAGTAGCTGTAAAGCGATTGCGGCCTGTCGGACAGCACGGCAAGCGGAGTATCCGAACCCATTGAGCCTGTGGCTTCGACGCCGTCTCTGGCCATTGGCGTCATCAGTATTCGCAGGTCTTCGTGCGTGTAACCGAATGCTTGCTGGCGAACCAGCATGGTTTTGTGATCGGTTTTGTAAACATGTTTCGGCGAAGGCAAAGCTTCAATGGCAACCATGTTTTCCTTCAGCCATTGACCGTAAGGATGTTGCCGGGCCAGCTCGTTCTTCAACTCTTCGTCGTCAATGATGCGACCTTGTTCCAGGTCGGCCAACAGCATTCGACCGGGTTGCAACCGACCTTTGTAAGCAATGTTTTCTGGCGCAATGTCCAGCACGCCGACTTCAGAAGACATAATTAGACGGTCGTCTTTGGTCACGTAATAACGCGCAGGACGAAGCCCGTTGCGATCCAACACGGCTCCGATGCGAACCCCATCAGTGAAAGCGACCGCCGCCGGTCCGTCCCAGGGTTCCATCATGCAGGAGTGGTATTCGTAAAACGCGCGCTTTTCTGGACTCATCGCGGGATCGCCCGACCACGGTTCCGGAATCATCATCATCATCGCGTGAGCAATCGAACGTCCGGTCAGCACCAGCATTTCCAGAACGTTGTCGAACATCCCCGAATCGGAATTGTTCACATCAATAATCGGCAACATCTTTTCCAAATCTTCCTGGCCGAAGAGCGAAGATTTCATGCGACCTTCGCGGGCGTGCATCCAGTTCATGTTGCCGCGCAAGGTGTTGATTTCGCCGTTGTGGCACAGGTAACGATACGGATGCGCCCGCGCCCAGCTTGGGAAAGTGTTTGTGGAAAAACGCGAATGAACCATTCCCAAAGCCGATTTGAAATCAGGGTCTTGCAGGTCAAGGTAGAAAGGACGCAACTGCGTCGAACTGAGCATGCCTTTGTAAATCAGAGTCTTGAACGACAGGCTGGAAATGTAAAAACAGCCAGCTTGCTGAATGTCAGACTGACGGATATTGCGAATGCTTTGTTTGCGAATGATGCAAAGCTTGCGCTCGAAAGCCAACCCGTCATTGCCGTGTCCGTCCGGCAAATCCGCCGAACGTTTGATGAACACTTGTCGAAAACGAGGCTCGGCTTTTTGGGCGGTCGGGCCAATCATCGAATCGTCCACGGGCACATCACGCCAACCCAAAACTTCCTGACCTTCCGCGCGAATCTGGGCTTCAAGTATCTCTTCGCACTGGCGGCGACTGGTTTCGTTGGTAGGCAAAAAGACATTTCCCACACCGTACTGGCCAAGTTCTGGCAATTCGATTCCAAGCCTGGCGCACTCTTTCATGAAAAATTCGTGCGGGATTTGCACCAGAATGCCTGCGCCGTCGCCGGTGTTGACTTCGCTGCCGACCGCACCGCGATGCTTCAGCTTGACCAAAATCTGCAACGCCTGTTCGACAATCTCGTGCGATTGGCGGCCTTTCAGATCAACGACGAAACCCATTCCACAGGCATCGTGTTCATAGCTGGGGTCATATAAACCCTGTTTGGCCGGTAAACCTTGATTAGCTGGTGGCACGTTCTTGGTCATACACTTTTATCCTTATGCTTCAATTTCCAGACATTATTATCTGAAAGCGAACTGCTCATTTTGATAGACTTGCACCTGTGACCGACTACTGGCCTTTTGGCTTTTTGTTATGCAGCCAATAATTCAAAAGCCTCAGCGAGTTCTTTTCGTCTCGCTGAGGCTTTCAATCGTTTTAGTCTTGGGATTTGACTTTAACTTTTGTCACCAGCGAAGAGGTTACGTTTGGCGGCATCCGGGGTAAGTTTAACGGTTGCCACTGATGCCGACTCGGCGGTCAGTGACAACGCAAGAATAACCAGCTTATTATTTCCCTTCGGAGTCGCCACGACTTCAAAACCTCTGCGATGGTGTTTCGGAATCTATTATATTAATTTCGATGTGTTACTGATTCGGTGTTCAGGAAAGATACTAACACCGCCGATAAGGTAAGCAAATCGTATTGGTCAGTCCAATGAAAATTTTTCATTGAGTGGATAAACCCCGTTTGTCATAAAGAGTAAGACTGAAAGTTCACCTCCATCACATTTCAAAAGCTATGCCCCAAACAACACCTGAGCTTTGTTTCAAAGACGCTGTCGAATTGGCGCGGATGATTCGGCAAAAAGAAGTTTCCGCGACCGAAACCATGACCGCTTTTCTGACGCAAATCGGCAGAATCAATCCAAAGGTCAACGCCATCTGCACCTTCATCGGCGAAGAAGCCTCGATGCGCGCAGCCAAAGCAGCCGACGACCATCTGGCCAAAGGCAATGCGCTTGGCCCGTTGCACGGATTGCCAATCGCGGTCAAAGATTTGGTTCTGACCGCAGGCATTCGCACGACGCTTGGCTCGCCGATCTATAAAGACTTCGTGCCGACGGAAGACGCGCTGATGGTGCAGCGACTGAAAGCCGCTGGCGCAATCATCGTTGGCAAGACCAACACGCCCGAATTCGGAGCCGGTTCGCACACCTTTAATCCGATTTTCGGCGCAACGCGGAATCCTTACGACCTGAGCAGAACCGCTGGCGGCAGCAGCGGCGGAGCGGCGACAGCGCTGGCCTGTGGAATGTTGCCGCTGGCCGATGGCAGTGATCTGGGCGGCTCTCTCAGAAATCCGGCGGCGTTCTGCAATGTCGTAGGCTTTCGCACTTCGCCGGGCCGGGTTCCTGCCTATCCTTCGGAAAATGTTTGGGGAAGTTTGGCTGTGCTGGGGCCAATGGCGCGAACCGTGGCAGACGTGGCCTTGCTGCTTTCAGTGCAAGCTGGCCCGGATGCTCGCGTGCCGATTTCGCTAAACGATCCCGGCTGGACGTTCACGCGACCGCTGGGGCGCGATTTCAAAAACACGCGCCTCGCCTGGAGTCGCAATCTTGGCCGTTACCCGGTCGAACCTGCGATCAACGAAACCTGCGACAAAGCGCGTCCGATCTTTGCTTCGCTCGGCTGTCAGGTCGAAGACGGAGAACCGGATTTCCGCGACGCAGACGAAATCTTCCAGACGCTGCGCGCGTGGTCAATGGCGCAATCCAGAGGTGAGGACTTGAAACGCCACCGCGACCAGATGAAAGACACCGTCATTTGGAACACCGAAAGAGGTTTGAAGTTGACCGGCCTGGACGTTTCGCGCGCCGAATTCAAACGCACACATCTTTACCATCGCGTTCTGACATTTCTGGAAAAGTATGAATTTCTGGTACTGCCTGTGACTCAAGTCGCGCCCTTTCCGATTGAGTGGGATTGGGTTCACGAAATCAACGGCGTGAAGATGGAAACTTATATTGACTGGATGGCGACGTGTTACGCCATCACCCTGACCGGCCTGCCAGCGATTTCAGTTCCCTGCGGTTTTACCAAAGAAGGACTGCCCGTCGGGCTGCAGATCGTCGGTCGCCATCAACAGGATTTCGCCGTGCTGCAACTGGCGCACGCCTTTGAGCAAGCCACGCAATTCGGCAAAACTCGCCCAGCAGTAACAACCTAAAAGTTCCTAGAGGTTTCATGACTCCTTCCTCTCCTGCAGTCGTTGAATCAATCCCAACGCCATCGCTAAAAGAATCGCCGCAACGTTGGACGCTGGTCGCGTTAATGCATGTAGGCATGTTTTTCTGCTACGTGCATCGCGGAGCCTTGTCCGTCGCCGCGCCGTTTATGATCGAACAATTGCATCTTTCGACAACGGTCATGGGCGTGTTGTTGTCGGCGTTCTTTTGGCCTTACGCTTTTATGCAAACGCCTGCCGGGTGGGCGATTGACCGGTACGGAGTCAAACGGGTTTATGCTTGGGGTTATGCCGTTTGGTCGTTGGCTGCGGCGGCGACAGGATTAGCT
>JAGNMH010000363.1 GCA_017991275.1 Acidobacteriota bacterium | reverse complement strand
CGAAACCGAGATCGAATACTCCGAACGCGCCGACACTGCTCCGGCTCGCGCCAAAACCAGCATTTTGTTTTCAGACAGCAGTTTCGCTCCAACCCCTGAAGCGACGATTATCGCAGGCTCGCGCAATTCCGCAGCCGGTCTGATTTCGTCACTTGATAGCGTGCAGCGCCCGCAGCAAGTTCCCCTTGAAGTCACCCAGTTCAAAACCCTGCTGCCTGATACGATCATTCCTAAAGATGACACGCTGAACATCATCAGCAAAGTCAGTCTGACTCTGCTTTCCCCGCTTTCGCTGGATGACACTTTGCAGCAAATGCTGGAATGCGTTTTTGAATTTCTCTCGGCTGATCGTGGCTATGTCATGCTGCTTGAAAGGCCGGAGAGCAATCCCAAAGCCGAGCCGGAGTTGATTTGCCGAGCGATTAAGGCGCGCCGTCAGTTGAATACGGCGCAACAGGATATTCAAATCAGCAACTCGATCACGCAACAGGTTCTGCAGCAATGTACTTCCGTGCTGACTTCCGACGCTCAGCAAGACCCGCGTTTTCAGGAACGGCAATCCATAGTGCTGGGCGGAGTCCGCTCGGTTATGGCCGTGCCACTGGCGATTGATAACCGTGCATCGGGAATGGTTTATGTTGACAGCCCGTATCATTCAAATCGCTTTACAGAACGCGACCTGCAACTTCTGACCTTGATTGCCGGTGTGGCTTCAATTCGCATCGAAAACGTTCGCCTGCTGGAAGTCCAGCAGGAGCAAAAACGTCTGGCAAATGAACTGGCCGTAGCCAGCGAAATTCAGCTTCGGCTTCACCCGGCATCGCCGCCCGCAGTTGCCGGTTACGAAATGATTGGCGTCAGTTTCCCCTGCTATGAAGTTGGCGGCGATTATTTCGACTTTATTGAAAAACGTGACGGTAGGCTGGTGGTAGCTCTTGGCGATGTTTCAGGCAAAGGAACCGGCGCGGCTTTGCTTATGTCATCGGTTCACGCGGCGGTGCGGGCGCAATCCACAACCCGACTGTCGGCAACTGAAATTGTCGGCGAAATCAACCAGTACATTTACGACAACACACCGACAAACCGTTATGTCACGATGTTTTACAGCGAACTTGACCCGCGAACCCACCAATTGACTTACGTCAACGCGGGCCATAACCCGCCGCTGCTGGTCAGAGCCAACGGCGATGTGACGCCGCTGGATATTGGCGGTTTTCCGGTCGGCATCATGTCTTTTGGCGAATACCGAGAAGGCTGGGTTGAACTCGCCCCCGGCGACGTGCTGGTGATTTATTCCGACGGCGTAACCGAAAGCCAGGATGAACAAGGCGAAGAGTTCGGCGAATCGCGGTTGATCGAAATCGTTCAGCGAAACCGTGGCCGAACCCCCGCAGGATTGCGCGACAGAATTGATGAGGCTCTGGCCAAATTCGTCGGCAAAGCCAAAAGCGTGGACGATCTCACGCTGGTTATCGTCAAACGCAAAAACCTGGAAGATTGATTCAGAACTGGATGTTGCCAACTGGCCGATTCCCGACTCCTCATTCCCAAAATGGCTGCGCTGCAATTCTTCATTTTTGTGCCCTTACTTTCGCTGCTGCCTTGCGTCCTTTGGCTATGGTATTTCGCCAGCCGCAGCCGCTACAAAAAACTGTCGGGCAGGGTTTTGGGACTGACCTTCCTGTTTGGCGCGCTGGTTACGATTCCGGCCCTGGCCCTAAATCAAATCGGCAAACTGTCTTTGTCCGGCATTCTGGGCGATTCCCACGTTACTCAACTGCTGCTCTTTGTATTGATTGTCGGCCCCGTCGAAGAAGGTTTGAAACTCCTAGCAGTTCACTTTTATGCTTATCGCCGCCCGGAATTCGACGAAGCGCTGGACGGGGTAATTTACGGATCGGCGGCGGCGCTGGGCTTTGCGGCCATAGAGAACGTCGTTTATCTGGCACAAAACGACCCGATGCTGGTGCTGCTGCGCGGGCCGTTGTCCAACCCTGGTCACGCGCTGTTTTCAGCCATCTGGGGCATGAGCCTCAGTCGAGCCAAAGCCAAGCCGAACCTGTTCAGCGCGCGATTCCCAACCATCGTGCAAGGCTGGCTTTATGCCTCGCTGCTGCATTCGTTGTTCGACGTGCTGCTGGTTGCGGCTTCGCGCGTCAGCATACTTTTCTTCGGCGTGTTGGTGGCCCAGATGATCGCGTTGTTTTTCTGGGTACGCTCCAGGATCAAATTCCATAACGACACTTCGCCGCACCGCGAAGGCACGATGCTGTTGCCGACTCGCCGTTACTGCAACGAATGCGGTTCGAAAGCCACAGCCGGTATGCGATGCCCGAAATGCAGCGCCTTCGTTCCCGAATCCGAAGAGCTTGAGCTTTGCCCGATCTGCGCGACTCTGCAACGTCCGGGTGCAAAGTTCTGCGCACGCTGCGGAGCAAACATCAAACTTCCCGCCAAAGAAAACCTGGATTCGCGTCCACACTTCGTCACGGTCACGCCCGAAGGCGAAGAGCGCATCGCTTACATTTTGAGCGCAAGCGAAATTCTGATCGGTCGGACGCTCAACAACGGCTTTGTCATCGAACACCCATCGGTTTCCAAACGCCACGCCCGCGTCGTAGCCGAAGCCGACGAATACTCCCTGTATGATCTGGGCAGCAGCAACGGAACATTCGTTGACGGAAAACGAGTCAGCGAAATAAAACTCGAAGACGGTTGCGAAGTCCGCTTTGGCCGCGCGCATTTCATCTACCGTTCACAGGTTGCCCACAATGATTATTGAAGCTTTGCCTATTCTTGTTCGCCGCCTGGCGGCAATTTGTTTCTGCTGTTTTCTTCTTGCTGGCTGCAAAGTGGCAAACTCACGCGCTTTGAAACCAATTCCCGAACCAGACTTCGGCTCATTGGAGTCTGCAATCGTGGATCAGCTTCGCCAGCAACAGGCTGTGCTCGCCTCAGCTATAAACAAAGCGAACATTTCAGACAAAGAATTGAGCGAAACTTTCGGAGCAACCGGCAAATTTTATCACTCATACAATCTGGCCGAACCCGCCATTGCCTGTTACGAAAACGCAAAGCAGTTGGGGCCGGGCGATTACCGCTGGCAGCACTATCTGGCTAGACTTTACAAAGACAAAAATGATTTGAAGCAGGCCGCTCTCAACTTCGGCAGCGTGATCGCATTGAAGCCGGATTATGTCCCGGCAATTATCGGGATGGCTGAAATCAATCAGGCTCAGAATTTTGACGAATTGGCCGAGCCGCTGTTTCAGGAAGCTTTGACCAAAGACCGCTCAAATGCAGTGGCAATCGCCGGGCTGGGAAAGATCGCGCTGGCCAAACGCGATTACCCCTCGGCCATCCGGCAACTGGAAAATGCCCTGAAGCTTGCGCCGGCAGCAACGGAACTTTATTACCCGCTGGCTCAGGCCTATCGCGGGTATGGCAACCTGGCCAAGGCCGAAGAATCTTTGAGCAAGCGTGGCAGCGGAACCGTCAGCATGAATGACCCGCTGATGGCGGAATTGCGCGGGCTGACAACCGGCGCTCGAAATCATCTGCTCAGAGGCAGCCAGTTGATTCAGGCTCAGCGTTACAAAGAAGCCATTGAAGAATTCCGCCTGGCCGCCGCAGCCGACCCAAACGACGCAACCATTCGCCTGAATCTGGGTTCGACATTTGCTCAACTGGGACAGCGTCAAGAAGCCCGCGACGAATTGGCCGAGGCCATCAGGATTGACCCCAGCAATGCCAAAGCTAATTACAATTTGGCGGTTGTGCTGGCTCAATTGCGAGACGACCTGAAAGCCATAAATCATTTTCGAATAGCAGCAGTGAACGACAATCGTAATGCTTCGGCGCATTTCTTTCTGGCCGACTCGCTGATGCGAACCGGCCAATACCTGGAAGCTGCCAACGCCTATTCGCAAGCCATTGCAGTTGATCCGCGTCACGGGATGGCGCACTTCCGGTTGGCGCTGGCCCAAATCAAACTCGGACGGCTGGCCGAAGCACGCGCCAAACTGGAAGAAGAATTGAAAGCCTTGCAAGGCAACAAAGAAATCGCGCAGGTGCTGGTTCGTTTGCTGGCTGCCAGTCCCGACCAGAAGATTCGTGACGGCAAGCGGGCAGTGGGCATAGTTCAATCAGTTTTCAGCGATCAACGCAATCCGAACTTTGCCCAATCAGTGGCCATGGCTTTTGCCGAAGTTGGTCAATTCGATCAGGCAATTGAGTTGCAACAACTAGCAATTGACGCTGCCAGAGACTCCAATCATTCCACCTTACAAAAAATGCTGGCTGAAGATTTGGCGCGTTACCGGCGAAAGCTGCCTTGTCGTCGTCCATGGCTGGAAAACGACTCGATTTTTTCACCTGCCCCGCCATTTTGACGCTAACTGGTTGACGGAATTAGGGTGCGTGCATAATATCCATCGCGCTGGTGATGTTTCTATCAAATCGGCATTCTCATAAAAATTCTTAGCTGATTTTTTTGGAAGACAGAAAACGTCCTCACACTTACGGGCGCTTCGACCAGCAATCCAAATTGTTCAGATTCGCGGTTTCAATTACTCACAATAGTTCGCTCCGAGCGGACTGTTATCTTGCATTTTTCGATAAACAAACAGTTCGGTTCTTGATCGGAATCAGGCCGGAAAAACACTCAACTCGCCGGAAGCGCGGCCGGTATAACCTCACGGTAGTTTATGGTGTAAGCCGGAAACTGCTTTTTTTACTCACACACATTCAGGAGGAATTTTCTGATGCGACTCTCAACCAAACTCTCACAATCAAGACGCGTTTTGGTTTCACTCGCCGTTGGTGCGGCACTGCTGGCAGCAGTGGCAATGATTCCGTCGGTGAACAATGTCTTTTCAACTTCAACCAGCCAGGCGCAAAGCAATTGCAGCGCGGAACTGACAGCGATGGAAGCGGCCAAAGAAGCTTTAGCCGCTGATCGTAACAATCAAACAAAAAGAGTTTCTTTCGACGCAGCACTGGCAGCCTGGAACCGTTGCCGCGGCGTTCAGGGATTGGCCGCAAAATCTGCTGGAAAAGCCGCCCCGAATGCGGCTGGTGGCCCGGATGCTTTCGGCAACACCTGGCGCGACAATCAGGGAGCCAGCCCGATTCCCTATCAATTCGTTGACATCACCGGCACCGGCACGAACCTGGGTAATGGTGACGATGAAGGCTTTCCTTATACCTTGCAGGCTCCATTCAGCTTCTATGGCCAGGCTGTCACCACTGTTGCCATGACAACAAACGGCTATATCTCAACCCTCAATACCGATACCGGCCCAGACCTGAGCAACGATTGCCCATTGCCTACCACCCCCAGCACAGGCGGTGGCGCCAGAATCTATCCATTGCACGATGACCTTGTCGTCAATGGCGGTCTGTATGTTCAGTACTTCGCCACCTGCCCACGCCCGAACGATTACGGCGGATGCGCTGAAGCCTGCACGGTTTTTATGTGGGACAACGTTGAGCATTTTGGCGGTGGCAGCACATGGGATATGGAAGCGATTCTTTATCACACTCGCAACGAAATCGTTTATCAGATCGGCGCTGGCAATCCTGAAACCGGCAGCGGTTCGACAACCGGAATTCAAAATCTGGCTGCAACCATTGGCCTGAACGTTTCAAGCTGCAACACTGCCGGTTCAATTCCTGACGGTTACGCCGCAGCTGTCTTTGCGCCGAATCAAACTCCATGCGCAACTTGCACAATCACCTGTCCGGCGGATCAAGTCGCCTGGACTTCCACGACCTCGACGGCGGTCTCTTACCCGGCTCCGACGACAGGCGGCGGCGGATGCGGAACGGTGACTTGTTCGCCTGCTTCTGGCAGCACATTCAACGTCGGCACAACGACGGTCACTTGCTCAACGACTGCCGGCCCAAGCTGCAGCTTCAACGTTGTCGTCAACAAGTTGACGCTTGGAGCTTCATTGGCTGATCCGTTGGCTTGCGCTGGCCCTGGCGACAAGGTCAACGGCAGTTTCAGCGCCACCAACACCACCGGAGC
>JAGNMH010000362.1 GCA_017991275.1 Acidobacteriota bacterium | reverse complement strand
GAGTTCCGTGTCGAGCAGCGGATACTCCATCGTCGGCGTAGGCTTCAAAGTACAATAAACGACCTCACGCGCGGCGCGAATGTTTTCCAGCGAAACGTCTTTGGTGGAAATCAAGACAATGCTCCGATTGTTTTGGGTTAGTCGGCAGCCATCACTTCGGCTTTCAGCACGCTCAGCGGCTTGGCGGCTTTCCACCCATCCGGCAAATCGCCGCAATCCTCGCGCAGGTGTTGCTGCTGGTTCGGACGAATGGTCGCCAGCAATTCTTTGCGTGATTTTGTCTTCAGCGGTTTGCCGACATAAATTTTGCCCATCTTTTCCATCCATTTTTCAGGCAGCGCGCTGGCGAAACTCAGCAGCGGCCAGGTGAAGTTCGGCCCGTTGATCTTTCTCAGCTTCCAAGCCCACAGAGCCAGAGCGCCTGTGCGCCAGGCCAGCGGCCCCCACCAACTGTACAAACCTGGGCGCAGGTTGAGCTTCCAGCACTTCATCAACAACTGCCACTGCAACGGACTCAACTTACGGGTTTCCGAAACTCCCATCTTGTCCTGCATACGCGTGTCGTGCAGCGGCGTGAAGATCGAAGGAACCAGAAAGGCGAACAATCCGCGACGTTCCATTTCGTAAACCAGATCGAGCGTGGCCATCACGTCTTCGTCGGTTTCTTCAGGCGCGCCGACGATCAAGGTCATAACCGGAAACCAGTTGTTGCGATTCAACACGGCCAAACCTTCCAGCACCACGCTTGGCCAATCTTCGACTGAAAAGGGAATGCCTTTGCTGGGCATCATTTTTTTGCCTAAACGCACAGAGCCGGTTTCCAAACCGATTAGTGGTGACAGAGCTTTTTTCTGCGGATGGTTGCTCAGGTAAGGCAGATGAATCGGGCTTTTCGGCAGCAACATTTCCGACAGCTTTTCGATCATCACCGGATCAACCACTGCCGGAGCAATGGTTGAATGACTCAACACATGTTGTTCGACGCCGGGCGTGTTGACGACCGATGAATATAAATCCAACAGGGCTTCACGGTTGGGGAAGTAAAACGGAGTTTCGGTGTGAACCTGTCCCCAAATGAACATGTCTTCGGTCGCCAGACTGATTTGTTTGTTGCCTTCTCGGACGTTGGCGTGGACGGCGTGCATGATTTTCTCTTTCGGGAAATCAAGCTGCGGGTTCAAATCCGGCACGCAGAATTGGCAGCGGCGTCCACAACCGGTCGTCATTTCAACGACGCCAAATGTGGTGCGTTTGTCGGGAACCAGCATGGCTTCGCGTTCTTTGGGATGGCCGACTTCGACTTCGCGCGGCAGTTCTTCGCCGTTGATGGCTTTGTGAAACAACGCCATCGTGTCCACGGATTCGCTGCGACCTTCGACAACGCAATCAATGCTCAACTCTTCAAACGAATTGGTTTGAGTAATCTGCCAGCCGCCGCTGCCGCCTACGATGACTTTGAAATTTTTACGGAAAGGATTGTTTTTGATCTTGTCGAACATCAACCGCGAATAGTGCGAATTGATCGGCATTTTTGACGAACCAAAAATCGAAGTGTAAACGCCTGCGGCAAAAGTCACGCCCAGCGGATTGTGGGTCGAAACGGCGATGACTCGCGTGTTCGGGCCGACGAATTTTTCCAGATCGTCGGGGTAACAGCAGGCGATGTCTTCGGGTTTGAATTCGCGCAACAATGAAGCTTCGACCAGACGAACTCCGGCGGGCATGTATTTTGCCGAACCGTCTTCGTTGTATTCGACTTCGCGCCAATGAGGGTATTTTCTGGTCATGACGCCTTCCATCCAGATTGGCATCGAAGCCATTCCCATCTGGATGAAATAACCGGCGTGGTCAATGGTTTCGGTCAGCGGAGCGGTCAAAACAATCAGTTTGCCGCCGTCCGCTGGCGCGCTGTGAATAGAGCCATTGCCGTTTGAAGTCCCGTTCGAGGCGGGGTTATGTCCGTTGGATTTTGAAGGCATAAATCGTTCTCCTGATGAACTATTGTTGGGGCAATCTCAAACTCAAGGTTTGAGAGCAATGCCAATCGGTTTAATCTAAAATTCGGTTATTGCCAGATTGAGTTTTCCAATTCGAGTCGCCGGAGTTTATAGCAAAAACGCCCACTCTCATAACGTCCGTTTGTTCACCAAAAGCAAAAAATCAGTTGTCGAAAACTGGCAACTCCTTCACTTGGACTTGGTTTTCGCGCCATATTCAATTAGAGATTTCGCCGCTTCCAACACCGCCGCCCAGGCCGGGGATTTTGGGTCAACGATCTGAAAGTGATCGGCGTCTTTCAGCACAATCAATTCAACGTCGCTGTCTTTTTTCTTTTTCACGGCTTCAAGGTAATCGGTGGCCATTGCTGGTGGAATGGTCGTGTCGGCATCGCCTTGAACAATTTTCTGTTTGACGCCAAGCGGCAGCAGATTTATCGGCGAAGCTTGATCGTAAATTATGGATTTGTCTTTGACTTCTCCGCCAGTGAACTGAATGACTTCTTTGTCGCAGGCCGTGCCGGTTCGGCGAAGGTCAGTGATTCCGGCCAGCGAAACCACACCTTGCAGCTTCAATGGATTGGCGGAATAAAGCGGATTGTCTTTTGGGAAGTACGGACGCCCGCCCAGCAATAACGCCAGATGGCCTCCGGCGGAATGGCCGATTGCGATGACTCGATTCAGGTCGAGCGAATGTTTGTCGGCGATTTCGCGCAGGTAATCAGTCGCCTTGGCGGCGTCTTCAAACGTTCCGGGCCAGCCGCCGCCGGGATTGCCTACGCGACGGTATTCAATGCTCCATGTGGCAAAGCCGGCTTCGGTCAGCGCCGCGCTCATATGTCCCATGTACCCCAAGCCGTATTGAGCCATCCAGCATCCGCCATGAAGGACTATGGCGACTGGATGTTTGCCAGCGGTTTTTGGCAGTCGCAATTCGCCGAATTGAAACTCATTGCTACCATAAGCCAGACGATGATCGGCTGCCGGAGCAGGGCGAATCAGGATGCTGCGCGAGTTTTGGCTTTGCGTTTTGGCTGCGCTGACAAAGGCAATCAGAGTCAGCCCGACGGTGATAACTACGGCGGAGATTTTCTTTTGATTGAGCATGTGAGTCACAGGAAATGCCCTTGCTTACGCGCGGGGCACTGACACGGTGTCGAGTTATTTGAAGCCTGTGCAAATTGATCTTCAATGGAATCAATCAGTTCACGCCAGGTCGCAAAGTCGCCAAGAAGGAAAAGAAAACAAGCCATCTTTCTCTCCTTGGTTTCTTTGCGCCTTCGCGGCTTTGCGTGAGATTTCAATTTGCACAGCCTTCAGTTATTTGCCAAACAGGGATTTCAGTTTTGCCGAAAGCTTTGATGAAAACATTGCGCCGACGATACGCGAAAACCAGTGTTCGGTCACCGCCGTGTACGGGTACCACATGACTTCGGATTTCAGACCGAAACGGTCAGTGACGATGACCTGTTGATTGCAGAATCGGCGAATTCCTTCGGCTCCGTGACGTTTGCCCAGCCCGCTTTCTTTCAATCCGCCCGAAGGCGCGTCGGTTATGCCAAATCCGGCGATCACATCATTGACGCAAGTAATGCCTGCTTCGACTTGCGCGGCAATGCGTTCGCCTTTGGCTTTGTCACGAGTCCAGACACTGGCGTTCAACCCGTACACCGTGTCATTGGCCAGGCGCAGAGCTTCGTCAGCATTTTTGACTCGCATAATCGGCAGCACAGGACCGAAAGTTTCTTCGGTCATGATCTTCATCGAATGATCTACTCCGGTCAGCACCGTCGGCTGATAAAATCTGCCGGGGAGTTTTTCGTCCAGCTTGCCGCCGGTCAGAATTTGCGCTCCGCGTTCGCGGGCGTCGGCAACGTGCGCTTCGACGGTTTCCACCTGTTTGGGAAAAGTCATTGCTCCGACATCAACGCGGTTGTTGGTTGCAGCTTCGTTGGCATCAATGCCTTGGCGCAAACGGCGAGTCTTTTCGACTACGCGGTGAGTGAATTCATCGGCGATGGATTCTTCAACGTAAACGCGCTCAACTGAAATGCAGACCTGGCCGGAGTTGGTGAACGCTCCCCAGACAGCGGCGTTGGCTGCGCGCTCAATGTCGGCGTCGCGCAGCACGATCATCGGGTCTTTGCCGCCGAGTTCCAAACTGACTGGAATCAAGCGGCGCGCCGCGCGTTCGGCTACGGCTTTGCCGGTGCGAATGCTGCCGGTGAATGAAATCATGTCGGCTTCATCAACCAGCGCGACGCCTGTTTCTCCGTAACCGTTGACGACCTGCAAAATTTGCGGTGGCAAACCTGCGGCAGCAAAAGCCTGCTGCATCAATTCGGCTCCGCGCTGGGCAATCAGCGGAGTCCATTCCGATGGTTTAAGCACAACGGCATTGCCGGCCATCAACGCGGGAATGGCTTCGCCGATGGTCAGAATCAGCGGAAAGTTCCATGGCGTAATCATGCCGATGACTCCGCGCGGGTTGTAAATGGTCGTGACTTTTTTGTTCTTTAGCAGGTGAGGGCTGACCCGTTGAGGCTTCAAAAATCGCAGCCCCTGCTTGGCGTAAAAGGTAATCACGTCGCAAACGTAGGTGATTTCGATCAAGGCTTCCAATCGAGGTTTGCCATTTTCCTGGCAGATCAACTGAATCAATTCTTCCTGATGCCGGATGAAAAGATCGCGCGCCGACAGCATGACTTTCGCGCGCTGTTTCAAATCCAGCGCCGACCAAGCGGTGAAAGCTTCACGCGCACGAGCGACAAAAGCGCGGACTTCAAACGGAGAATTGATAACAACCTCACCGATCTTTTTCAGAGTCGCCGGGCTATGAACTTCTATCGTCTGGTGCGGGTCTATGCTGAGCTTTGGGGTCATTTTTCCTCCGAAGCCTCCAAAACAGGATTGACAGGATTTTCATCAGGATTAACAGGATCGGATTGTGGATTGGAAGCCGGTTTGTAGATTCGATATTTGCGCTTGATTTGCACTGACGATGAACCGAAGTTGATCAACAATCCGGTTTCAACTTTGGTAGCCGCCAAGTAGTGAACCAATTGCATCTCGTGGTCTTTCGCCAAGGACTGGGCTGCTTTTAACTCAACGATAATTCTGTCTTCCACCCAGAGGTCGGCAGAATAAGCACCTACAACTTCTCCGTCATACCAAACCTTGATGTCTGCTTGCTGAATGACTTTCAAACCTTTCTTGGTTACTTCTTTGCGTAAAGCGTTCTCGTACACTTTCTCCAGAAAACCTGGCCCTAGCAAGTTGTGGACGCTATAGGCGCATCCAATAATTATTTCGGTAACCTTGTCATCTGCCGTTTTTTCCATGTTTGTCACCAATCCTGAAAATCCTGTTTGAAAATCCTGTGAATCCTGTTGATAAGATTTTCTAGGCTTTCGCCACGATGTTGAAGTTGACGGTGATTTCGTTTTTGACTTTGATAGTGCCGCCCGCCGCCGAGTACGGCTTGATGCCAAAATCGGTTTGGCGGAGCGTGTATTTGCCTTCGGCACGAAGCTGCTGTGCATTGATGGTCAACGAAACAGGGAAGGCGATTCGCTTTGTCACGCCGTGCAAGGTCAGGTCGCCGTTCAGCGTGAAGCTGTAATTTTCGCTGCCGGTTTGTTTCAGGTCACTGACTGACACGGATTTGAAATTGATCTTTGGATGTTTGGCCGATTCCAGCACTTCGTTATGCATGGAGTTATAGATTTTCTTCTTGTCGTCTTCGCTTGGTTTTTTATCCAGAACCGCCAGTGATTTGGCGTCAATATCCAATTCCAGCGAACCGCCGCTGGCGCCGGATTCGGGAACGACGATCTTTCCGGTGAAGGATTTGACGCCGATTTCGTGGTCGTGTGCCAGGCCGCTGAGCAATCCGGTTTTGGGAACGAAGACCCAGAAACTGCTTTCGCCGGCGACAATTGTGTAAGTGCGAGCTTTTTGCGCCTTGACCGGCCAGGCGGACAGCATCAAACAGGCAATCAGAATTAACAACTTAAAGTGTGTTTTCATGCTTCAACCTCATGGA
>JAGNMH010000361.1 GCA_017991275.1 Acidobacteriota bacterium | reverse complement strand
AACGTGGTTAATGCGCTCGACTTCGGGGTAACGTTGAATGGCTACGGCGTCAAATCCGGCCTGTTCGCCGGGGACGGTGAACGCCGGGTTGAGTTTGGCCAAATCCGCCATCGTAGTTTCAGGCCGCATATATTCGTCGTGATCCAAAACGGTCAGTCCGATTTGATCTTTGACCGGAACGATTGAGTGGCTGAAATATCCGTTGTCCCAGGCGTGTTTGGCTCGACGCTGGCTTTCAATGGCGTAAGCGTCAACGTCTTCGCGCGAAAAGCCGTACTTCGTGGCCATCAAATCGGCGCTGACGCCTTGCGGGATGAAGTACATCTTTGAAGCGATTTCGGGATCCATGACCATCGCGCCCCCATCGGCTCCCATCGGGACGCGGGACATGGATTCGACTCCGCCGCCGATGGCCAGATCGGATTGCCCGGACATGACCTGAGCCGCAGCGGTATTGACGGCTTCCAGACCCGAAGCGCAAAACCGATTGAGCTGTTTCCCCGGCACGCTTTCAGAGTAATCGGCGTTCAGCGAGGCGATGCGAGCAATGTCGGAGCCTTGTTCGCCGACGGGCATGACGCATCCCAAAATCACGTCGTCCAGATAAGCCGTGTCCAGTTCGTTGCGGTCGCGGATGGCTTTCAAAACCTGAGTCGCCAATTCGATTGGGCGAACTTCGTGCAAGCTGCCATTGGCTCGGCCTCGCCCGCGCGGAGTGCGAACTGCGTCGTAAATATAAGCTTCGGTCATTGGTAAATCCTCTTGGGTAAATGCAATGTGATTTTCCGAAAAGCGATGTTAGCAGACGATCACAGACAGACAGAAATCATTTGGCGATGAATGTGCCAATTTCCAAGAGTTATTGTAGGATTACGCGCCTTGGAGTCAGAAGATTCGGGATCAATTATCCGCACTCATAAATTTCGAGAGGTCACAATCGCCAATGCGAGACAACAGAGAGATTGCCAACATCATAGCCAACGATTTCGGAGCCAATTCCACTTACGTTGAAGACTTGCTGCGCCAGTTTCAACACAACCCAAGATCGGTTGGGGAAGAATGGAGCGATTACTTCCATTCGTTGCTGGGCAGCAATGGAGTTGTGAGAGTCGAAACCCAGGACGCGCCAGCGCCGGTTCAGGCTCAATCCGCAACCGCTCCGGTTGCCAAAGCCGCGCCAGCCGCTGAAACGGCCATTTCCAATCTTGGAGAAAAAACGCAGATTCGCGGCGCATCGTTGAAGATAGTCGAAAACATGGAAAGCAGTCTGTCCGTCCCGACTGCGACTTCGTTGCGGCAAATTCAGATCAAACTGCTGGACGAAAACCGCCGCTGGATCAATCGTCATCTGGAAGAGCATCGCAAAGGCAAGACTTCTTACACGCACTTCATCGCCTGGGCTATTCTGAAAGCATTGGGTAAGTTTCCGCAGATGAATGACGGTTATGAAGAAGTGGACGGCACGGCTTTCCGCCTCACACGCTCCGAAGTGAACCTGGGAGTTGCTGTTGATGTGCAGAAGAAGGACGGCTCTCGCAATTTGCTGGTTCCGAATATCAAAGCCGCCGACAAGATGACTTTTTGGCAATTTGTCCATGCTTATCAGGACGTCGTCATCCGCGCGCGTGACGGCAAACTGCAAATCAGCGATTTTCAAGGCACGACGATTTCCATTACCAATCCCGGCACGATTGGAACGACGGCTTCTAATCCTCGATTGATGGCCGGGCAGGGCACGATCATAGCCACGGGCGCGATTGAGTTTCCGCCAGAGTATTCGGCCATGACCGACACAGCGCTGTCGCAACTCGGCATCAGCAAAGTTTTCACCATTAGCAGCACTTACGATCACCGAATCATTCAGGGCGCTGAATCGGGAATGTTCCTTGCCCACATTCACGAACTGTTGCTGGGCAAACATAATTTTTACGACGAAATTTTTGCCGATCTGGGCATCGCTTACAAACCGCTGCGCTGGTCTGTGGACGTGAACCCAATGCTGTCTGGCGTTGACCGCGAACGGCAGGAAATCAAAAAGCAGGCAGCAATTTTTGAATGGATCAACGCTTACCGCGTGCGCGGCCACCTGATAGCCGACATTGATCCGCTGAACATGATGAACATGCACGAGCATCCCGAACTGGATATTGAAACTTACGGGCTTTCGATCTGGGATTTGGATCGTGAATTTTACACTGGCGGTTTGGGCGGCAAAGAATACGCGACGTTGCGCGAAATCTGGGCAATGCTGATTCATTTTTACTGCGGCAAAGTCGGAACCGAAAGCCGCCACATAACCAGCAAAGAAGAAAAACAATGGATACGCGAACGCATCGAACGCGACCCTGAACCGGTTCCGGTCGGGGTCAAAAAACAGTTGCTCGACCGTTTGATCGCGGCTGAACAGTTTGAAAAATTCCTGCACACAAAATACCTGGGACAGAAACGCTTTTCGGTCGAAGGCGGCGAATCAATAATCCCCGTGCTGGATCAAATGATTCTGGGTGCGGCTGATCGCGGAGCTGATGAAATTGTTTTGGGCATGGCTCATCGCGGACGGTTGACCGTGCTGGTCAACATCCTTGACGAAAAATTGAGCGAACGAATATTCACCGCGTTTGAAGGAACTGTCCACCCCAATTTTCCCGCCGACGAAGGCGACGTTAAATATCATCAGGGCGCAAAAGGTTTGCGCGAAATCAACGGCAAAGAACTAAAACTGACTTTGTCGCCAAATCCCAGCCATCTGGAATTTGTTGACCCCGTGG
The DNA here is from genome assembly GCA_017991275.1 of Acidobacteriota bacterium. Taxonomy (GTDB): domain Bacteria; phylum Acidobacteriota; class Blastocatellia; order RBC074; family RBC074; genus RBC074. The sequence goes on along the minus strand of JAGNMH010000361.1, from coordinate 3,283 downwards.
TCGAAGGCATGGTGCGAGCCAAACAGGACGCCATGCAGGTTTCGCGCGAAGAAGCCCGCGCCCGCGTCATGCCGGTTTTGATTCACGGTGACGCAGCCTTTGCCGGACAAGGCATCGTCACGGAAACGCTGAACCTGGCCGACCTGAAAGGTTATCGAACCGGCGGAACCATTCATTTCATCATCAACAATCAGATCGGTTTCACGACTTCGCCGACTTCCAGTCGGTCTTCGATTTATTCAACCGACGTGGCAAAGATGACTCAATTGCCGATCTTTCACGTCAACGCCGACGATGTTGAAGCCGCCTGGCGAGTGCTGCAAATCGCGCTCGACTTCCGCCAGAAGTTCAACAAAGACGTGGTCGTTGATTTAATCGGCTTCCGCCGCCACGGCCACAACGAAGGCGACGAACCCAGTTACACCCAACCGTTGATGTATCAGCGAGTCAAAGATCATCCGGGCGTGCGCGAGCTTTACACTCAGCAACTGATACGCGAAGGCACGCTGACACGCGAAGAAATTGACCAGATGATCGCAGCCGTTTGGAGTGAATATGAAAACTCCCTCCTGGGCGCAAAAGAAATCGTCGCGCGCAAAAAGGTAATGACCGCTCCGCCAGAAATGAAACCGGACATGGACGGTTCCGCGATTCTGGAAACAGGCGTTTCGCGGGACACGCTGGACGAAGTCTCCAAAACGATGAGCGTCGTCCCGCAAGGCTTCACGATCAATCCGAAGATGGTCAGCCAGATGTCCAGGCGCGCCAAAATGGGCAGCGGAGAAATTGCAGTTGATTGGGGATTTGCCGAGGGGCTGGCATTCGGTTCGTTGTTGCTGGATGGAACCTCGGTTCGGTTGTCCGGTCAGGATTGTGGACGCGGAACATTCAGCCAACGCCACGCGATTATGTATGACACTCAAACTGGCGAATCGTGGACTCCGCTGGAAACCCTGGCCCAAAACGGCGTTCGCTTTGAAGTCTTCGACAGTTCGTTATCCGAAGCTGGCGTGCTGGGTTACGAATACGGCTACTCAGTAATTTCGCGCGACGGTTTGACGATGTGGGAAGCGCAGTTCGGCGATTTCGCCAATGGCGCTCAGGTGCTGGTGGATCAGTTCATTTCCCCCAGCGAAGACAAATGGAAACAAACTTCGCGGCTGGTCATGTTGCTGCCGCACGGTTACGAAGGCCAGGGGCCTGAACATTCCAGCGCACGGCTGGAACGTTACTTACAGCTTTGCGCCGAAGACAACATGCAAGTCTGTTATCCAACGACTCCAGCCCAGTACTTCCACCTGCTGCGCCGTCAGGTCAAACAGGAATTGCGAAAGCCATTGATTGTCATGACTCCGAAAAGCTTGCTGAGATTGCCAGCGGCAGTTTCGACTTTGGATCAGTTCACCGCCGGAGGTTTCCAGCCTGTCATCGGCGATTCGGTAAACCCGGCAAACGTCGAGCGCGTGTTGTTGTGCAGCGGCAAGGTTTATTACGACCTGGCTTCGGGACAGTACCCCGACCGTCAGGGAGCGGAAGTATTGAGTGAAGGCAAGATCGCCATTCTGCGCCAGGAACAGTTTTACCCATTCCCTTTGAGCTTGCTGCAACGCTGGCTGTCGTCTTTCCCCAACGCAAAGCAATTATTCTGGGTTCAGGAAGAACCACAAAACATGGGCGGCTGGAATTTCATGCGCCCGTGGCTGGAAGGACTGAAGCCAAGTGGCCAGGAGCTTCGCTATGTTGGCCGCGTAGCCAGCGCCAGCCCTGCAACGGGTTCGTACACGATTCATCAGTTGGAGCAACAGGCTTTGGTGAAAGAGGCTCTGAGTCTGTAATTACCGAAATCAGAAACGCAAAGGCGCCAAGTGGCAAAGACGCAAAAGAGTCTTCTTTGCATCTTTGCCACTTGGCGCCTTTGCGTTGAAAATGTTCCGTCTTAGATCAAAAAGAAAAGGCGACCATTGCTGATCGCCCTTAAATCGCTGATAGCGCGTACGGGACTCGAACCCGTGCTCTCCGCCTTGAGAGGGCGGCGTGTTAACCAGTTACACCAACGCGCCAAAGAACTGGCGAGTTTATACACCTCAAACTTGAGCTTTATCAAGCGCGCGCTCCGATGAGATGCGCGCGAATTACCTGACAGGAGTGCAAAAAACAAGGATGGCTTCATCGCTGACGAACGAAATCAAAACGCGGCTGATCGAACTGGTGCGCGACCATTTTTCCCTGGAACTGGAGGACTTAGTTTCCGAAATCCCGCCGAAAACCGAATTGGGCGATCTGGCTTTTCCGCTGGCTTTCGATCTGGCCAAACGCATCAAGGCCGCCACTGGCGAAAAGAAAAATCCACGCGAAATCGCCGCCAAGCTGGCGGAAGAGTTGAAAACCATTCCCGGCGTAGCTCGCGTCGAAATCGCCGGGCCAGGTTATCTGAACGTCTTCTTCAACCGTTCTGAGATATTTGCTCAACTCGCCGCAGTAAATCCGCAATCCGCAATCCGCAATCCGCAATCCAAGTTGATTGTCGAACACACTTCTATTAACCCGAACAAAGCCGCTCACATCGGCCACGTCCGCAACTCTGTGCTTGGCGACACGACGGCGCGCATTCTGAAAGCCACGGGCGAAACGGTCGAAATCCACAACTACATTGACAACACCGGCGTGCAAGTCGCCGATGTGGTTGTCGGCTTCATGCATCTGGAAAACAAATCGCTGGCCGAGATCAAAGCCATCGCCGAACGTCCAATCGCCAAACGCGAAGACAACTTTGATTATTACTGCTGGGAACTCTATTCGCGCGTCGGTCAGTGGTACGAAGAAGACAAAACCCGGCTGGCGGTACGGGCGCAAACCCTGCACGACATTGAAGCGGGCGACAACGCGACGGCTGAAATCGGCGAATACATTTCTTCGCGCATCGTTGATTGCCATCTGGAAACGATGGCTCGGCTGGACATCAGCTACGATTTGCTGGCGCGTGAAAGCGAGATTCTGCACCTGCATTTCTGGGCGCACGCTTTTGAAAAGCTGAAAGCCAGCGGCGTCATCGTCCTGGAAACCGAAGGCCGTAACAAAGGCTGCTGGGTGATGCGAGCAGAAGAGGGGCGTGGAGACGAGGCGACGGGGGGACTGGGTGAAGAAGAAAGTGAACACGATGCTGACAAGATCATTGTCCGCTCGAACGGAACGGTGACTTACACGGGCAAAGACATTGCCTATCACCTGTGGAAGCTGGGCAAGTTGGGCTTGGATTTTCATTACCGTTTGCTGCGTCACGATC
>JAGNMH010000360.1 GCA_017991275.1 Acidobacteriota bacterium | reverse complement strand
GAGGTCATCATCTAACTTGCAGACTCGAGGTCTGAGCCGGTAGGCCAGACTCATCTTTCCCCGCAACTAGCAAGTGCCCTTGCTAATCGTTTGCAGGTTGATTTTCAAGATACAAGCCGGTGGTGAAGGCTTTGCGAAACCACCGGAACAGCGCGACATTTAGTTTCCAGCCCTGAAAGGGCGACAGTTTCGTCCGACGCCCTTTCAGGGCTTGGCGGTCTTTGCCATTGTTTCCGGTGGTTACGCTGCGCTCACCACCGGCTAATATCCGCTGCGCCTCCGGCGCAAAGAAAGAGGTGTGGGTAATGACAAGGTTCAGAACCTGCCCCACCAAATCAACAATAAGCTTCAAAATTTTACATCGTATCTGCCGGACAATGTGTAGCTGAACGGGTTGGTAGAAGTCAGCGAATCTCGGCGCGAGAGTAATGCCTGGCGCAATCGTTGGCTCCAGCCGATGCGGTGGCAGAATTCTTCGTAAGTTTCTTCGCGCCAGTTGAAGTCGTGACGCCAAACGCGCTGCGGTGAAATGTAACGATGGACGGAATCGAGAATGACGCTGCCGTAGTTTTCGGATTCGGCGTCGTAAGTCGGATCGTAGCGATTGGCCAGGAAAGTGATGCCTCGCTCTTTGGCTTCTATTGCAAGTGATTCGATGGTGCGGTTGTAAGTTTCAGCGCAGAGGCTCAGGCCGAAGTTGCGATAGTCGCTTTGCCCAATATCCATGATCGGCCGGACTTGCAGTGTCTTGATCGGGTAACGACCGTAGATTTTGAAGAAGTCGGCAAGCTCGTCGAGGTTGTCAGGATTGACGGTGTAGTTAAAACGTAAATGAGGTGATCGCTTTTTTTGCGTCAGCGTGGCGAACTGGCTGAGCAATCCGTGGAAACGTTCATAGGAAGCGTTGACCATCAATCTTTCATAAGTTTCCTGCTTCACGCCGTGAACGGAAAGCGATAGTTCGTTCAAACCGTAATCGAACAATCGCTCTAGATGCTCTGCCGTTATTAACTGGCCGCTGGAAGTCAGGCCGACAAAAGGGACTTTATATTCTTTTGCAAGTTTCACCAGACTCGGATAGTCCTTGTACAAGGTCGGCTCTGCCCCGCAGCCGATGACGAGTTGGACGGCTTTGGGGAAGAACATTTCTGCCAGTCGGTTAATCTCTTCCTGTTTGAAGATGCCTTTGTTGTCTTTACGAAACTGGTCGTCGCTGAAATAACACATCTGACATCGCAGGTTGCAGGCCATGACCGGGTCGAAACGCAGAAAAAGATGGCGCAAATTAAGGTGATGTGCGGCAAGAACGGCGGCAAACTTCACCCGGTGATTTTTGACCAGCCGATTCAGTTGAATGATGCGATAGAGGGAGTTCATTGTCATAAGTTCAATTGTATTTGGTGAGGAGTGTATGCCGAAGGGGGAGCGGATCAAGTAGTTGCCATAACAAGATGGTTTTAGCACACGGCACTACTCCTCGCAAAGAACCTGATGTTCTGGGCAGACGCAATCAAAAATCGAAAAGTGAATTCATGAATACAAACTTGAAGCGACTCAATGTAGGTTGCGGCGATGTGCCGACAATCGGTTGGGCGAATTATGACAATTCGATAAGTTTACGTTTGGCGCAATACCCGTTACTTGTGACGATCTTGCGCAACACCGGCTTGATTTCAGAAAAACAACGGCGATTTATGGAGCTTGTGCGAGAGCATGATATCCGTTACGCAAATGTTGTTGGACACATTCCTGAGCCAAATGGCTCCGTCGGAGTTTTGTATTCTTGTCACATGCTTGAACACCTTGAGCGCTCCGAAGCCATATCATTTTTGCTCGAAGCCCGACGGGTGCTTTCTCCAGGCGGAATAATACGAATTGTTGTGCCCGATTTGCGGCATCATGTCGAGGCTTATTTGCGCGAAGGCGATGCTGATTCATTTATCGAAAGTCTTTATGTAGCCGTTCCGAAGCCTGTGGGGCTGGGCGGAATGCTCAAGTATTTGCTGGTTGGGGAGCGCCACCATCTGTGGATGTATGACGGCAAATCGTTGTGTCGTTTATTGCAGCAGGCCGGATTCAAAGACGTACAAGCATTGCCGCCCGGAAAGACGACGATTCATGATCCTGGCCAACTCGACCTGTTCGAGCGCGACGAGGAAAGTGTTTACATTGAAGCCGTTAATCCGTGATTTACCTGACTAACGGTGATTGTAGGTTTCAATTGAGCGCGGAAATCGAACCCGGTTAGCCAGCAGCGATTCACGCAGGATTCGAATCAGATAGTGCGGCAGGTTTTTCAATCGCCAACCGGCGAAAATCAATTGATCATCAAGCCCTGGCTTTAGTTCAGGCCTGTTGAAAATTCGATCGGCTTCAAGCTCAGTCAAGCTCAGGCCGCGATTGCTGAACTGTTTTTCGTGCAATCGAAAGCAGGCGACAGAAGGGCCAGCCAAATGTACGAAGCGCAACCCCGCCAGTAATGCGCGTACATAAAAATCACCATCTGCGCGATAAACAAAAGACTCATCAAATCCCTGAAGTTGTTCATAAAACCGGCGGCGAAAGATGGCTGTTTGTTGCGCGAAGCCCATGCAGCGTTTGCGAAATAGCGGCAAGAGATGAGACGGCTGAGCTGCCGCCAGTGAATAAACAAATCGCCCCTGACCATCTGAATAATCGCAGTTGCCATATGCGACATCAGCGTTCGTAGCTTCACCGCATTCAATCAGCCTGTAAAAACTATCTGGGTAAATCCAATCATCAGAATTTAGATAAGCCATCCACTCGCTGTCACCGCCGCGCAGCCCAGCATTGACGGCGCGGTACATATTTCCGGGCGGAACATAAATCACCCGAACCTGCCATCTTTTGCATATTTCCAAAGTGCCATCGGTAGAGCCGCTATCGGCGACGATAATTTCAATGCTGGTGAGTTGTTGGCTGCTTAGTGAAAGCAGCGTTGCGTCAAGTGTGGAAGCGCTGTTGAGCGTGGGGACGACGCAACGAATAGTTGGTGCTGTGGTCACTTCACTCCTTCAGAAGAGGTAGCCAACCGGTCAAATGCAAGCGAACGTGGCGTGATAGGGAGAACGGCGGTAGAAAAGCTTTGTGCGCGACGACAAGCAACCCAGCCTGTGGCCATAAAGATCGACCACAGCGGGGTATAACTTACCTGTACAAGATAAAAGACCGAGCCGGTCAAAAACATTGCCGAGGCAAAACGCCAATCGTCTCCGTTGTCATCCTGCGTATTGCGAAAACGTCGAGATAAAAAACGAAGCCCGTTCCAGCTTGCAATTACCTGAGCCAGCCATAGCGCCAGACTGATCAATCCACCATTACCCATTTCAAGCAATGGGCCATGATATGGCGGGCTGTTGATGCCTGTTTCAGGGGTCCATATCAGGCTATACAAACCGGGGGGAACGTAATCAGAGGCGGGCAGCGGTATCAACCCCGGCCCCGTGCCGAGCAAGGCATAAAGTGGTTGGTCGAGCAGGAATAGCAAGGCACAGGCATCAAACACATCCAGACGGTACGCAATCTCCTGACCAAAAGTACCGGGAGGAATTCCGGCCAACTTATAATCAGGGTCGAAGCGTAAACTTAATGTCTGAACGGCCAGGTCAAATTGTTGAGGTAGCAGTACAGAAGTCAGAAACGCAATTGTTAGCGCCGCCGCTACAACTCCAGCCATTGTCAGCCGTTCGCTGTTGGAAAAGAAAACCAGTGCTACCACCGTCCCGGCGATGAACAGCGCGATTGAACTTGCCGAGTACGTCAGCAATAACGTTACAACGTTAACCAGCAGAAGAGCTGGCCACAAACGCGAAATTTGCCGCCGCCCGATGAGCAGGATCATTACGCCATAAGCGCAATTCAGCCCCAGGGCGCGTGGCTCGCCGACAAGTCCCCTGGCACGTCCCAGGTGCAGAATCTGTTCACCGGTTCCAGTGATTATGTAATAGAGGTCAATTTGCGTAACGAAATGGAAAACCCCGGCCACAGCGCTCAATGTTGCTCCGATCATCATTGAGCGTCCGATCAATCGCAAAGCGCCGCCCAGAAGAAGTTGTTCAGCGATAAATATGGTCAACGATAAATCGGTCAGTAAGCGCACCAGAAAAATTAGTGTTTTGCCCGGAGCGGTTAACGTGTAAGGTCGCATGAAAGTGGTATCAGGCCAAGGCCAGATAAATCCAAAAGCAATACCTAAAATCACCAGCCATCCATAATTGAGCAGCCACGCACGGACTGGCGTCAGGTTTATCCATTCTCGTAACCGGGCGAGTGCCAGAGGCATAAACAATAACCCAACAATGCGACCGGCTGGCAAATTGGTCAGCATTACCGTATCGAAAATTTGCACCGAAAAAGTAAAACAAACCCAGGCAAGCAACAGCCTGTGACGTTTTGTTATGAGCAACGCCAATGGAACAATGATGGCAATGGCAAGCAGAATAATTTGTTTAAGGTCTGTAGACATAAAGGACTTCGAGCCAGAAAATTGGGAAACTTAGAACAACCGACTTCGCAGCAGTTTGAGTGTTCGGCGAACTCGCCCAAGAAAGCTGTAATCAAAATTGTTTTGCTGCGTGTAGCTGTCCGCACGAAAGTCGCGCTCGACAACAGCCGGGTGCTGTAACGGGAAATTCATCTTTTGAACCTGCATGCGACTGAACAATCCGCTTCGGCGTGTGTGCGTGGCGTCGTCGCCAAAACCTATGTTCGAAATCAAGTTAATGCTTGGCAGCGCGGTCAAGCCATTTTGTCGCCAGCAGGCATACGTCCATTGATGATCCCAAGTGTCAACTTTGCCATCATAAACCGACTGGAAAACCTCTTGCCAGAACTTGATTGTTTTTGGGGCGCTAAAAAATTTTGCCAGCCATTCATTGTCACGTTGTTCTGACCAATCTGGCATTGCCACATCGTAATGTTGCCAGGCGCGTTTCCAGGTCGCCCATCCCCAAACGTGTGGGTAGAGCGAAAAATAGTAACTATGTTCCGGCTGATAATTTCCGAACTGAAAGTTGTCACCTGAAATGGCCATCACTCGCTCGTCGTTTTGGTAGTATTCCAACAATTCATCGCAGAAACGAAAGAAACTTGGTTCCGGTACGCAATCATCTTCCAGAATGATTGCACGATCGAATTCATTAAAGACCAGGTCAAGTCCGCTTGAAACGCGATTGCGGCAACCTAGATTTTTGTCAGAGTAATGTCTGACCACACGACATGGCCAGTCAACTTGTTCGCAGATAGAGCGGGCGGCCGCACAAGCTTCTGCTTCTCCTTTTTTGCCTGTTCGCGGGCCATCCGCAATGACAATCAAAGTTTGTGGCTTGGCCTGACGAATTGCTTCGAAGACTTTTGCCGTTAGTTCTGGGCGATTGAAGATAATTAGCGCGACTGGCGCGTTGACAGAGCAGGAACTCATGAGAAAAGCGGAGACAAACCTTTCAGCTATGACTTGAAGTAAACCGAAGTCTAATTCATTGATTAGCTTCAGGCTATAGCTTAAGCTCCCGCCGCTTTTGAACCAATTATGAAGATCGTCATTGATGCCACAGCCGCCATTAGCGGGGGCAAGCTTTATCTGGAAAAATTGTTGCCGCAGTTTGCCGAAATTGAATCTCGGCACGAATTTGTCATCCTTCACGCGGGTGATCTGGATCGGCTGGCTGCGACAATTGACGATCAGCGGTTCAGCTTTTTGCGCGCTAACATTCCTTTTCTAAAAGACGGGCAGTGGGCCGGAGCCAGCATCTTGAGAATGCTTTGGCGGAAGTTTGTGTTGCCAATTCATTTGCGGCGATTGCAGCCAGACCTGCTCTTTTCCAATTCCGGCGCGGTTCCAAAGTGGAAACCCGCGAAGACCAGAACAATGATTGCGCTGCACAATTGCATGCCGTTGGACGAAGAGTTGATTGCTGAGGAAAGCTCACCTATCCGGCGTTTGCGGTTGAAGATGTTGCGGCGGCAGATGCGCGAGGCGCTGCAATCCAGCGACGGTTCGATTGCTTTCAGCGAAGACACTCGGCGCCGCATCA
>JAGNMH010000359.1 GCA_017991275.1 Acidobacteriota bacterium | reverse complement strand
GCCTCCATCTGATCTTTCAAGAGAAGCTTCTTCTTTTTTAGAATAGCTTCTTCTATTTGCTCGTCATCATTTGGATGAGTAAGCTTCAAAAGCTCGCCCAGTCTGGCATCATATTGATGATGCTCGTTGACAAGTTGACGAAAATTTTCGTCGTTTGCGATTAAGTAATCTTTCAAAGCAGTTTCGCTAGCTGGATTGCTCATTGGCTTTGCCTCCTTTAGAAGTTAGAGATGCCGATGTTTTGGTAGTTGTTTACCAGTTGTGTCTTACGATGGTTGGATAGTAGTACAAAGCCCAAAGCTCATCAAGACGGATTTTCAACTCTAACCGACAATTTTTAGCCAAAATATCAAGGCGTCACCTTCCGGGGCGCGATAATAATTCTTGCGTCGCCCAACTGGCACAAAACCATATTTTTCATACAAGGAACAGGCTGCCTGATTGTTTGACCTAACCTCCAAAAATGCCTGGTTAGCTTTCTTTTGCCGGGCAATTTCAATGGCTGCCGATAAAAGCTTTGACCCAACTCCAGATTTTCGCCAATCAGTAGAGACTGCGACGTTATCAATCTCAAATTCATCTGCAACCAGCCAGCCGGAAAGGCAGCCTATTACTTTCAAACCTTCGCTCACAGCTACTAGCAAGACAGAGTTCATTTCTGAAATCAGCCTGGCATAACCGTCTTCGCCACGAGTGCTGAGCTGGCATTGCCGCTCAAGTTCAACCACGGACGGAATGTGTTCGGTGAGCATGCTGGTAATTATAACTTCCAAAATTCAATTCTTTCTTTTGATTTCAGCGTCCGATGGTCGAACGTAATGAGGCCGCAACCCCCAGTCTCCACCTGAAAGAAAAAGCTTGGCAGCAGACAAAGCGATTTCTTCAGAAATAGTTGTCAGGCAAGGCTTGAATTTCCAGCCAGGATGCTCGACGAGAAATTCTTCAGTGACGCTGCCTACGATAATTCCTGACTGTGCAGGCAGTTCTAAGCTTAATAAAGCAAGGCTTCCAACTCGGTCAATTCCTATTATATTAGGACTTCCATCGTCGGCGATGCTCCGAATGCCTGAGTAAAATTCCTTTCGCCCGGCTTCGATCAACACCAGAATTTCGCCTTTGATTTTTGAGCTAAGCGCCAAGGCATCAATTGAGTTTATACCGATCGCCGGTTTGCTCAATGAATGAGCTAAACCTTTAGCAGCAGCTAAGCCAACTCTCAGCCCAGTGAAACTGCCCGGACCGGTGGCTGCAGCAAAAATCTGAACTTCGTTGAGATTGACCCCGGCGACTTTCAACAACTTAGAGATTTGAAGAAAAAACGCCTGCGAATGAGGTATTGATTCATCGGTTTTGAGCGAGGCCAGAAGCTCAGGCCCACGTGCCAGGGCAAATCCGGCAGAAGCGGAAGAAGTATCAACGGCTAAAACAAGCGGTGGGTTTTCATCAGTAGAGTTGAGGTTTGACATAATTCGAGCGCGGATTATATCTTCCGGTCACGGGCTAACAAAATGACTCTTCAGTCCGTTTCCGACTATTCACCACATCTATTTTGAAAGGCACGACATAATGTCTTCTGAAAAGAGCGCAGGTCAGCTTACGCCTATGCTGCGCCAGTTTTACGAGATCAAGAAACAATACCCTGGAACACTTTTGTTTTTCAGGATGGGCGATTTTTACGAACTGTTTTTTGATGATGCCATTATCGGCGCGAGAGAAATGGAAATTACCCTGACCTCTCGTCAAAAAGAGCGCGGTGTGCCGATTCCTATGTGCGGCATCCCTCACCACGCGGTTACAGGCTATATCACTAAACTGGTCAGGAAAGGTTTTCGTATAGCTATTTGCGAACAGGTCGAAGACCCAAAGTCCACAACGAAATTGGTCAAGCGCGAAGTCGTGCGAGTCATCACTCCAGGCACTGCTCTGGAAAACCAGTTGCTCGAAGCAAAACAGAACAACTATCTGGCTTCGATTTGCGGCGCAGGCAGTGGAATGGGCTTGGCGCTGTTAGACCTTTCCACTGGAGAATTTTTGGCAACTGAATTCAAAGGCGAAGAAGCCTGGCAAAAGATTCAGGAGCAGATTGAAATTTTCTCTCCGCGCGAACTCGTCTTTCCGAATTCCCTATCTTCTTTGGTTGGTCACAGTAAAAAGAAAAACCAATACCAAGCTGACCCAAAGGCGAATCCCTACACCCCTTCTCCTCAGTCAAATGACGAACACACAAACGCTGCCCCGTTATCAGCCTCAAGTCCGCCACTGGCGTCGGAAAACACTACTTCGTTATCAGAACCAGAAACTTATTCATTAAAAAACGTGGCACTGACGCCACTGGATGACTGGCTCTTCGGATTCGATCACGCAGATTCGCTGCTCAGAGCTCAACTCGCAGTCACCTCGCTGGATGGGTTTGGGTTAAGCGGACATGAGTTCGCCATTTGCGCGGCTGGCGGAGCCGCTCATTACATCAACGAAACTCAGAAATCTCAGGCTTCGCATCTGACCGAGATCACTTATTTTGAATCGAGCGAGTTTCTGGTGTTGGACGCAACAACCGTCACCAACCTGGAATTAGTTGCTGCGACTGACGGTGTCGCTTCGCATTCGCTGGTCGGAGTTTTGGACGAAACTCAAACTGGGATGGGCGCTAGGCTTTTGAGACAGTGGACTGTTCGTCCATCCGTCAAACTCGGCGAAATCGAGGCGCGGCTGGATGCTGTGGACGAGTTGAAAAGCTCCACGATCAAGCGCGATCAATTGCGACGACAACTGGAACCGATGGGAGACCTGGAGCGGCTTTGTGGGAAAGTCACACTTGGTCGCGCTAACGCTCGCGACCTGATCGCGTTGCGGCTTTCAATCGAAATCATTCCCCGCTTACGGCAAACACTTGCCGACAGTCGCTGTTCCCTGCTGGAAGTTTTAACTGAAAGCCTGGACGAACTTGATGACGTGCGCTCTCTGATTGCCGAAGCAATTGCCGACGAACCTCCTGCGGCGGCAAACGAAGCCGGAATGATCCGCGACGGTTTCAATCCCGAATTGGATGAGCTTCGCAATCTGGCGCACAGCGGCAAAAGCTACATCGCAGCCATCGAAGCCCGCGAACGTGGCCGAACAAACATCTCCACGCTGAAAGTAAAATTCAACAACGTCTTCGGCTACTTCATAGAAATCAGCCACGCAAACAAAGACAAAGTCCCTGCGGATTACGAACGCAAACAGACACTGGTCAATGCAGAACGGTTCACCACACCGGAATTGAAAGAATACGAAGCCAAAGTTCTGGGCGCTGAAGAAAGAATCCTGACTCTGGAAGTTGAACTATTTAACGAAGTTCGTCGCAACGTCGCCCATGCCGTCAAACGCATCCAGGGCGTGGCGCGAGCCGTGGCGACCCTGGACGTGCTGGCTTCACTGGCTGAAGTTGCGGCTCAGAGAAATTACGTCCGGCCTCTGCTTCATGAAAATGATGAGATTGAAATTCGTAGCGGTCGCCATCCAGTGATTGAAACTCTGGGCGAACGATTCGTGCCGAACGATCTTAGCGTCAACAACACAACTGACCGACTGCTGATAATCACTGGGCCGAATATGGGTGGTAAATCTGTCTTCCTAAAACAAGCCGCGTTGATTGTAGTCATGGCTCAGATGGGAAGTTTCGTTCCGGCTACTTCCGCGAAGATCGCGCTGGTGGATCGCATCTTCACTCGCGTTGGAGCTTCGGACAATCTGGCGCGCGGGCGTTCGACGTTTATGGTCGAGATGATCGAAACATCGAACATACTTAATACTGCGACCCCTCGCAGTCTGGTTTTGCTGGACGAGGTCGGACGCGGCACAGCAACCTTTGACGGACTGTCGCTGGCGTGGGCGATTGCAGAGTACCTTCATGATAATGATCGGCATTCGGCCAAAGCTTTGTTTGCAACTCATTACCACGAGATGACCGAGCTATCGAAGCTGCGCCCTGGAGTTCGCAATTATCAGGTTGCTGTGTCTGAGGCGAACGGCGAGATCGTCTTCCTGCGAAAAGTCGTCGAAGGCTCGGCCAGCAAAAGTTATGGAATCGAAGTCGCTCGATTGGCTGGACTGCCCAAAACAGTAGTCGAACGCGCAAGGGAGATTCTGATCAACCTGGAACAAAACGAACTGGACGTGACCGGCAAGCCAAAATTCGCCAAGCATCTTAAAAAGCCCAGCAAGCACATCAATCAATTGTCTTTGTTGGATATGTTCGGAGGTGAAACTGAATCGGTGGAGTAAGTCAGCCCCCGAAAAAGAAATAGGCGCGACAGTCGTGGGATTGCCTGTCGCGCCTGATAAATGCGGTTACCTTCCTCACCTTGATAACCGCTGACACCGTCAGTGGAACTAACCACCTGGTATCTCGTTGCCCCACCCAAGCTAGAGCAAGCACGGTGCCACAACTTGCCATTCAGTAAAAAAGTGCGAAAACTCAATAACGACAAGCCTTCCTGCATTTTCGCCCGATTGCTTCAAAGAGATGACTCTTCCAACTTCGAGCAGTTTTTACGCAAACCACTAAGCAGAATTTTCATCGCTCACGATTTTCAACACGAATCGCAACCAATCACCGGGTAAATTTGGGCAAGGCTCAAGGCAAGCTAATCTCCAATATCAGGCAACAGAGGGAAGATAGAGAAGCCCGATAACTTTTTACGCAATAAAGTCAGTTATATCCTGGCAATGTATTGACTAACGCATGTCCGCTCAATAGAATCGTGCCACCTTATCAAAGCAGTTCAAACAAGCAGTTATATTCGTTTCGTGCCCTGCCCTGAAAATTACGCGGTCACAAGTTTTTCAGGCTTATCAAATAGTTGTCTGCCATGAAAATGGCGAGAGAGCTTATCCAATAACCAGTTCCATATTCGCAATCTCGAAGCTTATACCTGAATCGGGAGACTATATCTCGCTCAGGTATTGCCGCGAGAAAACCATCTGAAACATCGTTGGCGGGATTTGTCTACACGACAGAAACGGCCAGCATCATCTTCCCACAAGAGGATTTTAGAAATATGGCTGAACCATTCCTATCTGAAATCAGAATTATGTCGTTTGTGTTTGCGCCCAGGGGTTGGGCCCTTTGCAACGGCCAATTACTCCCTATCAATCAGAACCAGGCTCTCTTTAGTTTGCTTGGAACCACTTTCGGCGGCGATGGCCGCGTGAATTTTGCGTTGCCTGATTTGCGCGGGCGCGTGCCAATTCACGTTGGCAGCGGGCACACGCTTGGCGAACGCGCAGGCGAACAAGCTCACACTCTTTCCATCAGCGAACTGCCTACTCACACTCATATGCTGAATGGGTCATCTGGCAATGGCGATGTGGCTTCACCTGCGGGCGCGTTTCTGGCGGCAGCGGGCAATGTTTATGCCCCAGCCTCCAATCTGGTGGCGCTTGATGCCTCGTCAGTTGCCCCTGCTGGCGGAAGTCAGGCGCATTTGAACATGCAACCCTTTCTGACTTTGAGCTTTTGCATTGCTCTGCAAGGTATCTTCCCCAGCCCAAATTAAAGGGCTTGGTGGAGCGCCCCGAATGTTTTACACCCAACTGTTTTTGACCAAATCGCTGAAAACTAAGGTGTTCAATATCAGGGGCTGACGGCTGGAAAACTACAAAGAGAATCCACTAGCCCAAATTAAAAGGAGAATATAATGGCACAACCTTATGTAGGTGAAATCAGAATGTTTGGTGGCAACTTCGCGCCGGCAGGATGGAATTTTTGTGACGGCTCACTACTGCCGATTTCTGAAAATGAGACGTTGTTTCAATTGATCGGCACGACTTATGGCGGAGACGGTCAGAGCACCTTTGCTCTTCCTGATCTGCGCGGGCGAGTCCCAATTCATCAAGGCAACAATTTTATTCTGGCGGAAACCGGCGGCGTAGAAGAAATCACGCTGACAGTCAGCCAGATTCCGGCGCACTCTCATCCGTTGCTGGCATCCGCCAACAACGGTTCGGTGAACACTCCACAAAACAACCTGACGGCGAACTCGCCAACGATCAAAATCTATCGTCCGGCCGGCGGCG
>JAGNMH010000358.1 GCA_017991275.1 Acidobacteriota bacterium | reverse complement strand
GAACCAATCCATTGAAGTTATAGGGCGACGCCGTGCCAACGTACATCTGGTAATTGGCGACTTCGGGAACCGTGCGAATGGTGTCGGCGATCTCGCGCGTGACAGCGGCGGTTTGTTCCAGCGGAGTGCCTTCAGGGGTATCAATAATGATTTGGAATTCGCTCTTGTTGTCGAATGGCAGCATCTTGACGCGAACAAGCTTGAAAGCGAACAGCGAAACCGATGCCAGCAACAGCAGCACAACCCCAAACAAAAAACCATACCGCCATCGGGGCACTCGAATCAGTTTCGACATCAAACGGCGATAAAGTCTGGTCATTCTGCCTTCCTGATTTTCGTCTTCGCCGTGATGACCACCTTCGTGACGTTTCAGCAATCTCAAGCTCGCCCACGGTGTAACTATGAAAGCCACCAACAAGGAAAAAACCATCGCCGCCGTTGCGCCAATCGGAATAGGCTTCATATACGGCCCCATCAAACCGCCCACGAAAGCCATCGGCAGAATCGCCGCGATCACTGCAAATGTCGCCAGAATCGTAGGGTTGCCGACTTCATCAACAGATTCGATTGCAATGTCCACCAATGGTCGGCCTTTGTTTTCAGGCATTCGGTAATGCCGCGCCATGTTTTCGACAACGACGATGGCGTCGTCTACCAGGATGCCTATGGAAAAAATCAGCGCGAAAAGCGTGATGCGATTGAGCGTGTATCCGTAAAAGTAAAAGACCGCCAAGGTCAGAGCCAGAGTCACCGGAATGGCAATTGCCACGATTCCGGATTCGCGCAAACCGAGTGTCAGCCAGATCAACAGCGCCACTGACAAAATGGCGATCATCATATGCAGCAATAACTCGTTCGATTTTTCGCTGGCCGTTTCGCCGTAATTGCGCGTAGTGGTGACGGTCACTTCGCCGGGAATCAGCGAGCCTTTCAAGTGTTCGACTTTTTCCAGAACCTTGTCGGCAATCTCAATCGCGTTCTTACCTTTGCGCTTGGCCACGGAAATCGTCACTGCTGGGATTGCGGATTGCAGATTGCGGATTGCGGATTGTTCAGCCGATCTATTGCTCAAGCCGAACATCACATAATCAGTCGCCTCTTCCGCACCGTCTTCGATCTTTGCCACATCACGCAAGTACACCGGGCGATTGTTGAACACCGCAATGACAACATTGCCGACTTCCTCCGCCGTATGCAGAAAGCCGCCGGTTTCAACCAGAAACTCCCGATTGCCCGTGGCGAAACTGCCGGATTGCAATTGCCGATTCGATTGTTCCAGCGCCGGAGCAATCATCGCCGGAGCGCTGTTGTATCCAGACATGCGAGCTTCATCCAGCGTGACGCGAATCTGACGACGCTGACCGCCTATGATGTTGACCTCGGAAACGTCGCTGACTTCTTTGATTTGATCGTGGACTTGAGCAGCAATACGCCGCAACGTGAAGGCGTCGTAAGTGTTGCTGGAAAGCGTCAGCGCCAGAATCGGCACATCGTCAATCGAACGAGGTTTGACCAGCGGCTGGCTGGCTCCGGGCGGAATCTGATCGAAGTTCGCCAGCATCTTTTGATTCAACCGTACGATTGCGTCTTCTTCGTTCTGGCCAACGAAAAACCTGACGACAGTCATTGCCTGCCCAGGCGACGAAGTCGAATAGATGTATTCGACGCCAGGGACTTCCCACAGCAATTTTTCCATCGGTTTGGTGACGCGCTCTTCTACTTCTTTGGCCGAAGCGCCGGGCATTGCCACAAACACGTCAATCATCGGCACAACAATTTGCGGTTCTTCTTCGCGCGGCAGCATTACCACCGCACCCAAACCCAGCAGTATCGAAGTCACGACAATCAATGGCGTCAGCTTAGACGCGATGAAAGCGCGCGCAACTTTTCCGGCAAATCCGATTTCGATCTTCATTGCACCTTCACCCCGTCGTTTAGTTTGGCGACACCATCAACCGCAATTCGCTCGCCTTCATTCAAACCAGACAGGACTTCCACGCGGTCGCCAAACGTTTTGCCGGTTTTGACCAATCGCAACCGGGCGATGTTTACGTCATCCACAACAAACACTCCGTTAAGCTGGCCACGTTGCGTAATGGCTTTGACCGGAATGGCGATCGCTTGACGCTGACCGCCCAGAAATTGCGCAGTGCCGTACAAACCAGAGCGCAGAGATTGCGCCGACACGTCAATTTTCACGGTGTAGCTGCGGCTCATCGGATCGGCAGAGGGCAGGATTTCAGCGACCGTGCCTTCAAGCTCTTCGCCACCGATGGCGTCAATTTTGACGCGCGCACGATCTTTCAATTTGATTTTGCCGACTTGCGATTCTTCAACTGCGGTTTCCAATCGGTAACGCGAATTGTCTTCGATGGTCAGCAACGGAGCGCCAGGGGTCGCCGTCGAACCGATTTCAATCTGTTTTGCCGTAACGATGCCACTGATCGGCGTAATGACGCGAGCGAAACCGGCGAAGACCTGGGCGCTGGTGATGTCGGCTTTGGCCTGATCAATTTGAGCCTGAGCCTGCCGTTTTTTTGCAGCCAGCATTTCCAACATTTTTCCGGCGCGGTCGGCTTCGGCTTCAGCAACCAAAGCTCTGGCTTTTACTTCGTCGAATTCCTGTGGGCTGACGGATTTGCGATCCAGCAAGCTTTGATAACGATTGAGCGTCGAGGCGGCCAACCGTTTGTTGGCTTCGGCGGCAACTCTGGCAGATTGAGCAGCGTTGCTGGCTTGATCCGCTTCGGCAACGGCCTGTTCTGCCTGACGCAATCCGGCTTGAGCTTTCTGCAACTGAGCGGCGGCTTCGCGGTTGTCAATTTCGATCAAGGCTTGACCGGCATTGACGCGGTCGCCTTCACGTACGCGAAGCGAAATCACCGTTCCCAGGATTCTTGAAGACAACACCGTTGTGTTTTTGGCGCGCACAGTTCCGGTAGCCTCGTAAAAGTCATCCACAGATGAAGCAGCGACTTTTTCAATTTGCACGCCCGTGACAACTGGCGGTTTTTCGGCGGCAACCTGCGGTTTCTTCCCGCAGCCGACGGCAAACATCGTCAACAAGACAATCAAGGCGATGGGGGCAAATTTGGTTTTCATGGTTTTATGAAACGAAAGGTTGAACGTCGGTTAGCCTGCCTGTGGCCAGCATCACGCTGGCATAACCGACGTAATAATCGTGACGCGCTGACAGCACAATCAACCGCGCTCGCGTCAGCGTAGTTTCGGCGCGCAAGACTTCGGTGATCGTCGTCAGTCCGGCTTGATACCTATCTTGGGTAATTCGTAAAGCCTCGCCGGCCTGAGCAATGATGCGTTCGGCAACTTTCAACCGTTCGCGGGCAGAGATGAATTGCTGATTGGCGCGAACAACTTCAAAACGGATTTGGTTGGAAAGATGCTGCTCCTGGCTGGCGGCCAGGTTCGCTTCGGCGCGCGATTGAGCGATGCGTGCTCGGCGTCCGGCGTCGAGCAGATTGAACGTCAAACTGGCTCCGACCAGATAATCACTGCTGCCTTGCGCCCAGTTGTGGCGGCTGGCCCCGAAATTTGCGAACACATCAACGCGCGGCAGATATTCGTTACGCGCCGCTTGAACCTGGATTTCGCCTGAACGCGCAACCAACCCAGCGCGATTCAGGTCAGGGCGATTTTCAATCGCCCGGCTAAGTAATTCTTCCTGCACATCCAGATCGAATTTCTTTTCAACCAACTCGCCTTTGATTCTTTGCGGAGTGCTGACTGGCAAACCAAGAGCAGTGTTGAGCGCGGCTTCGGCGGTGATAATTTCGCCTTCGGTTTGAATCTGTTGCTGACGAGCTTCAGCCAGTTGAACTTCGGCGGCAAGCAAATCGGAAACGACGGAAGTTCCGGCTTCGACCCGATCCCGGCTCAACCTGACATCGGATTCGGCCAGCTTTACGGCTTCGTCACTGACTTCTTTCTTGGCCTGAGCCAACAACAATCCATAAAACGCGCGTAGCGTTTCATACCTGACTTGCTGCTCGATCAAGTTGGTTTGAGCAGCGGCTTGCTGTTGCCCCAACTGCGCGCGTTTGATCCGTGTGGCTGATTGCCATTGGTCGAACACAGGCGCTTTGACTGTTACGCCAAAACGAAAATTGGTCAGCGGGTCCGGGTTGTTCAACAACGGCAGGTTGAAGTTTTGCTGCGTGAATCGCCCTTGTTCCAGCAACGAACCGAAAACGAAAACCGGGTTGTTACCGTTGGTGACGGTTTCACTGAGTTGAACTTGCGGCAGCCGCCCGGCGCGCGCTTGTTGAACCTGCGCATCGGCAATTTCTCGCCCCGAAGCCGTTACGCGTGTCAACGGATTGGTTTTCAGCGCCAGTTCCACCGCCAGCGGCAAGGTCAGCGCTTCGGCGTTCCCCTCACGTTTCGCAGCGCCATTCTGGGCAAAGGCAAACGAACCATTCATAACAGCAACCGCCAATACCCAGACAATCAATCTGGCGCGAACTTCTTTGTTGAATGCAGTGCGTTTCATAACTGTTCAGATTCGACCGGAAACTGCTGATTCGTCCTTTGCTCCCATCTTGCGCAAAAACGTCATCATCGGGCACCAGTTGGTAAACGCTGACTGAATCAGGTTCAGCGCGATAAACCCTGTGAAGAAAAACCAGTAAGGGCTGACAAAAAGTCCCAGCAACACACTGGCCAGCACAAATGTTCCGGCAATCAACCGTAATAATCTTTCGACTGTCATAGCTTTTTCTCTCCTTTGGAACTTACAGCGGTGTCTCTGTCTTCACGTCGAAACTCGACGTCACACGAATTGGCCATTCAGGTCTGGACGCCCAGGCGCGGCAGCACCCAGCGCATCACAATCCAATAGCCTGCAAAAAATACTGCGAACCAAATCCACTCTGGCATTGAATCCTCTTTCCTGATTACAGATTGGCAATCGCGCGCTGCAGCTTTTCATTGACCTCAGCGGCGGCGGCTTCAAGTTTTGGATTGCCAACCACCGACATCATTTTTGCCGCATCAATTGCCGCGACGACAGTTTTCTCGCCTTCCTCGTAAACAACCACATTACATGGCAACAGCAATCCAAGTGCCGCCTCTAATTGCAATGCTTGATAAGCGATTGGGGGATTACACGCACCCAAAATGACGTAATTGCGAAAATCCACCCCAAGCTTTTCCTTGAACTTTTCCGCGATGTTAATTTCGCTCAGCACGCCAAAGCCTTCGTCTTTCAGCGTTTGCTTCACCCGCTCAATCGCTTGCCCAACTGGTAAATCAAGCGCGCGACTGAAACCGTACCCGATATGTTCGATTGTTTTTTGGCCTGACATTTGCTCCTCCCTTGCCTCTTATTTCTTTTTTGAAATTTCAATTGCCAGCTTCACCACGAATCTGTATATTGCCGACAGTTGAACTGTATAACTACATAGTGATATTGTCAAGAAGCATTTCATTTGATAAAAACTCAAGACATGAAAAAGAGACAAGGTTCACAACGAACGTTCAACCTTCATGACGATTTTCCCGATCGTGCCGGATTTCAAAACCTATCCCGACACGGGGCGCGAGTTGCGTTACACGTCCGGCGAAATCGGGCTGGCCGGGCATTGGCTCAAGCATTTGCTGCATTACGCTTTTTTGTACAAAGCAAAAGCCAACCCCTTCTGGCGCGTGGTGCCGGAATAACCGCCGCAGGCAAAGGAGATTTCAATGAACGTCCGCAAACCGTATGAACAGAGTTATTACCCGCCGGTGCCGACCGGGCTGACGAAATTCTTCCGCACCAATTTGATCTGGCAATTTTTCCGATTTCCGGTGCTGAACGTAAAGATGCTGCCAATGGCGAGGAAGCATTAGCCGGCCGCGTGTGCGTACCCGGCTGACAAAAACAAACTGAATTCAAAATAAGGAGAAAAACAAATGACTACGAATACTGGAACGATGCCGATCAACATTGGAATTGCCGAACAAGATCGTCAGGCGATTGCGGAAGGATTGTCCAAGCTGCTGGCTGATACCTATACGCTATACCTGAAAACCCACAACTTTCACTGGAACGTCACCGGGCCGATG
>JAGNMH010000357.1 GCA_017991275.1 Acidobacteriota bacterium | reverse complement strand
AGCCTGCATAAACCTGGAACGCCAATCCGCACAGAATTGATCAATGCAGAGAAACTGAAGCTGGGAAGGGCCGTTCCTGCAACAGGTAATAATGGCAGCGTAAGAGAAATAGTTTCTTGCGGATTTCCGTTGGCCGATCA
The DNA here is from genome assembly GCA_017991275.1 of Acidobacteriota bacterium. GTDB lineage: Bacteria > Acidobacteriota > Blastocatellia > RBC074 > RBC074 > RBC074. The sequence continues at coordinate 5,928 of JAGNMH010000357.1, read as the reverse complement.
CCAATTGGCTATTCTTGATGAAGAAAGAGCGATGCTACCTGAACGAGAGGTGGGAGAGATAGTTTTCAAAGGGCCAAGTGTTACACACGGATACTTTCAGAACCCTGAAGCTACAGCCGGTGCCTGGCGTGATGGCTGGTTGCACACAGGAGATTTGGGGTACCTGGCCGACGGAGAGTTGTTCGTATGCGGGCGAAGCAAGGAATTGATCATTGTTCGCGGCGCTAATTATTACCCTCAGGACATTGAATGGAGCATACGTGAACTGCCTGGAATCAAACGTGGAAACGTAGTTGCATTCAGTGTTAACGAAGGCGGTGATGAGCGTTTGGTGATAATTGCAGAATCTGACGCTCGCGATGTTGAGGCTTTGCGCCAGGCAATTCGCGTCAGGATTCTGGAAACAGTTGGTTTGGAAGCGTTTCGGGTTGTGCTTTCTCCCGTGGGAACGCTGCTGAGAACAACCAGCGGAAAGCTGCAAAGGCGCAAGATGAAGCAGCTTTTTGAACAGGGCGAGATTGCTGAGTTGTAAATAAACTTGTGAAGGGGAGGGGTAATTTTGTCGACAAAAGCCGATATTGCAGTTACTTATGACGTCTCAAACGAATTTTTCAATTTGTGGCTGGACAGGCGAATGATTTATTCCTGCGCTTTGTTTGAAGGCACGGATGATCTGGAACAGGCGCAAATCAACAAGCTGAAGTTTTTCCACGATAAGACCAAGGTCACGCCTGATAAGCGCGTGCTTGACATAGGGTGCGGCTGGGGAGGGTTAATGGAATTTCTCTCTGCCGATATGGGAGTCAAGGACGTCACCGGAATCACGCTTTCTGAGGCTCAGTTTTCTGCGATCCAGCAAAAAGCAATTCCAGGCGTTTCGGCGGAACTTGTTTCTTATCTGGATTATCAACCACTGAAAAAATTTGACGCTGTCATCAGCATTGGGATGTTTGAACACATTGCGACTCCGGAACAGGTTCGCGGCGGAGAAAACGTTCGGGTTTACAGGGATTATTTTCGCCGCGCCTGGCAATGGACAAACCCCGGCGCAATGTTTGGCCTGCAAAGTGTGATCGGAGCGCTGCTTCCGAGAAAGCGGGAAGATGTCCGCGACCTTGGCTGGGGCACAAGCACGATCTTTCCGGGTGCGGTTACTCCACGGCCAGAAACCATTGTGGCTGCGGTCAATCCATACTGGGAAGTCATGGAGTTATGGACAAGGCGCGAACATTACGCAAAGACAACAGCCGCCTGGTTGCAGCGACTGCGGCAAAACGAAGCCGTGATTCGGGAACGTTGGGGAGATAAGACGTTTGAGGATTACGAGCGCTATTTAAATGGATGTGTTGGAGTTTTTACTAAAGGGTATCAATCCCTGGCACAGCTTGTGTTGCGCCGCATAGATTGATGGCTAATTTTATCTTTTTGTCTCGAACAAACATTATTGGAGGAACACCGTGACTGATGACGAGATTTTGGCTTTGATCAAAGAGGCTCTTGTTCATTCATCGCCGGGGCACGCAGACGCGACACTGACAATGGAGAGCACTCTTGGTGTCCTGGGAATAAGTTCTATCACAGCTTTGGAAATCGCCGGATACCTGGAAGATAAGTTGAATATCCGGCTTCCGGATGACGAACTGGCGCCGCTGAATACCATTGGCGGGTTGGTTAAACTGATTCGTCAACAAGTTTAGGCTGACGCTGAAACAAACAGGAGGTGAGAATGAGCGCTACCCTTTCGCAACGTGAAAAGATGTATCGAGCTTACTGTGAGTATTTCGATACAGCCGAGAAAAAGCGTCGCTGGAATCCTTTCAGCGATGTTCCCTGGGAAAAAATGAATACCGCTCTAAACACAGAGGAAGACGCGGTCTGTCTTGAGACTTTCTGCGGCGTCGAACTGTATGTCCCCGATTACACCTCGAACGCTTTCAACATGACAAGGAATCTGTTTGGCGCTGCCTGGTTCGAGGCAAGTTGGGGCTATGAAGAATCAAAACACGCTTTGGCTTATCGCGAATATTTGATTCGTTCAGGTATGCGCAGCGAAGAGCAATACGCTGAATTCGAGAAGAAGATTCTTGACAAGGTCTGGAAGCTCCCGTTTCAAACGCGCCGGCAAATGAATTGTTACGGCGCGCTTCAGGAAGCGGCCACCTACCTGATTTATGCCACCCAGAGAGATAAAGCGAAACAGACTGGCAATGAATTGCTGGAAAAAGTCTACTTTCTGGTCAGCCGGGATGAAGCTGCTCACAGAGGTTTTTACCAAAAAATTCTTCAGTTTGAACTGGAGGAAGATTACGACGGCGCGCTGGCAGATTTGGCTCATGTAGTTTTCAACTTTCACATGCCGGGCATTGGATTGATCCCTGAATATGACGACAGATTGAAAGTTGATGGTGTTGGCATTACCCCTCAGTATTTTCTGCAATATGGTGTTTTCCCGCTGTTGCGGGCGCTGGGAACCAGCCGCAGCGAACTTATCAAGGTTTACCGTCGAACACAGAATGAACTTGCTGCCAAAACCACGGAAGAGTTTCCCGTTGCCAAACCAGCGACGGAAGCGGCTCAACTGGTTTCCTGATAAAGGAGCGCCTGTAAATAGGTTTTTTTGAGATTGAGCATTGCCCGTCAAATAATCAGCATTGAAACATCCGATGGCCGCCAGTTGTCAGCTCGCTGGTGGCCTGGAGCTCAATCTGCGGAGCGAAGTGTGTGTTTCGTTTCTGCGCTGGCCGCTCCACAGGAGTATCTGAGCTTCTTTGCCTCATACCTGGCTGAACGCGGCTGGGGAGTTTTGACCTTTGATTATCGAAGCGTTGGCGGTTCACGCGAGGCTGGTTCCGACTCATCCGTCACGCTTGACGATTGGGTCAATCTTGACCTGCCGGCGGCTGTATCCGAAGTCAAACGGCGAGCCAATCCAAAATTTCTTGGCGCGGTTGCGCACAGCATAGGCGGTCAGTTGATCGGGCAAAGCCCTGTTCGCCACGACATTGACGGCGCTTTATTGATAGCCGCACAGCGAGGCAGGCCAAGATTTTATAAAGGCGTCGGAAGACTGCGCATTGAATATGCTTATGCCGTTTTTCCATTGCTGATCAAGTTGCTTGGGAGATTGCCTGTTTCTTCTTACACACTCCCAACTGAATGTTCAGGCCGCGCTATCAGTCAATGGATCAGATGGGGGCGAAGCGGGGTTTTTACGGAAAGTGCAGGCGCAAACATCGAGCAGCGATTTGCGGAATACGCCAAACCATTGACGGCGGTCACAGTTGCCGATGATGAGCATTACGCGCCTGCCGAAGCTGTTGAGGCTTTAACCCAAATGTACCAAAACGCTTGCTTGCGGCGTGAGACTCTTCGACCACAGGATTATGGAATAGAGACCGTCGGGCATTTTGGATTTTTCCATCGGCACGTACCGCGCAAATTATGGGAACAGGGAGAAATGTGGCTACTCGATTTGGAATCGAAAGCCGGGAAACGATAACAGAAAACGAATCAAGCTAGACAAGGCGAATTACGCGAAAGACAAAGAGGATTATTATGTCAACCAACATCTTCGCGGAAATTGAGAAAACCGCCGGTTCTTACCCTGATAACATCGCTTTGGAAATGTTCGGTGATGAAGGGGACACACGATACAGTTATCGGCAGGTGATGGAACTTGCCGGACATCTCGGCCAATCGCTTCACGATCGTGGAGTAAAAAAAGGAGACCGAATTGCTTTCTGGGCGCGCCTCAGTCCGAATTGGGTAGTTGCGTATCTTGGAGTTCTGCAAATCGGTGCAGTCATCGTTCCTCTCGATATTGAGTATTCCGCAAAAGACCTTTCTTCAATTCTTGCCAGAACCGAATGCAAGTTTGTCTTTTCCTTGCAGGAAAAACTCCCAGTTTTGAAAGAGGTTGTAGATGCGCTGGCAATTTGCCCGTCTATCATCCTGCTGGATGCCGAGCAGGTTGAGATTGGCGTGTTGAGTGTTCACGAATTATTCAACCGCAGGCAAAATGTTTCGGAATCAGAGCTTCTGCCGGAAATTCAGCCTGATGATGTTGCCATGATCTTTTTTACCTCCGGCACAACGGGCAAGCCCAAAGGTGTGGTCATTCAGCATGAAAGCATCGTCAACACCATGAACGGCCTGCTTCAATACATACGGGTTACACCTGAAGATAAAGCTCTGGCAGTTATTCCATCGCATCACATCTTTGCCACGCTCGCCAATGTTTTGATGCCTTTGCTCAAGGGCGGCTGCGCCACTTATCTGCGCACACTCAACAGCGCCGAATTGCTGAAGACAATGGGCAAAGCCGGAATCACAACTTTTCCCGCCGTGCCTCAGGTGTTTTACCTGCTTCACAAGAAAATCTTTGATGAAGTGCAAGGCAAGCCGCTCGCCGTAAGGGTTATCTTCAAAGTGTTACTTGGATTCAGCCGATGGGTAAGGCAACTGACTGGCTTTAATCCGGGACCAGTCATCTTTTCCAACGTTCACCGGATATTTGGCGGTCGTCTGCGGCTGATGGTCAGCGCCGGTTCTTATTTTGACCCCAGGATCATTCGCGATTTATTCAGTCTGGGTTTTACTGTCCAGCAAGGGTATGCCTTGACTGAAACCTTTGGCGCTGGAACCTTTACGCCTTATGACGACAACGTCATCGGATCGGCTGGCAAGCCATTACCTGGCTCTGTGATTAAACTGGTTGGCCGGGATGAATCAGGGGTGGGCGAAATTGCGATTTCCGGGCCGTCTGTAATGCGGGGGTACTTAAACGACCCCGATGCGACTTCAGAGGTTTTGCGCGACGGATGGTTTTACACTGGCGATCTTGCTTCGCAGGATGAATCGGGAAACATTTTTATCAGGGGGCGCCGAAAGGAAATGATCGTCCTTAGCTCCGGCAAGAACATTTATCCCGAAGAGGTCGAATTGCATTACCTGCAAATTCCATACATCAAGGAAATGTGTGTTGTGGGCCTTGCCGGTGACAATGGATATTCAGGTTCGGAGCGGCTGCACGCGGTGATTGTGCCGGATTTCGATTACCTGAAGCAGCAGCGTATCGTCAATTCCAAAGAAATCATTCGTGAAGGCATAGAAGAATACTCAGCATCTTTGCCGAGATACAAAAGGATTTTGACTTACGAATTACGAACGGAGCCGTTGCCTCGAACCGCTAGTAAAAAGATTCAGCGCTTTCTTGTTGCCGAATCTTTGGCAAACGGTCAGCCAGGAAAAGCTGAATCCACGGTTTCTGCTTACGTCCCGGCAGAAGGTGATGATTTATTGCAGGCGACAGACGCTTCGCGGCAGGTTCTGGATGTGATTCGACGAGAAACCCGCCTAGACCGCGAAATCCATCTTGATATGAATCTTGAGTTGGATTTGGGCTTCGATTCGCTGCAACGGATCGAAGTGCTGATGCAAATCGAACAGATGCTGAATATACATCTGGGTGATGAAGTCGCCAGCCAGACTTTTACTATTCGTGAACTGCTGAAAACCGTTAAGCAGAAATTGGATGAAGGGCAACACGCGGCAGGCGGCGAGCCTGCCGCGTCCCCCGTCACCTGGAAGGAGATAATAGCTTCAGCCAGTTTGGATGACATGGCCGCGAAATACATATTGGAGCCGACAACTTTTTCCAGAGCAGCGCACTTTCTTTTCCTCAGGTTTATTTTCCTGCTTGGGAAAATCCTGTTCAGATTGAAGGTTTACGGCCTGGAGAATTTGCCACAGCAGCGCCCATTTTTGATTTGCCCGAACCATCAGGGGTATTTGGACGGCCCTTTGGTTTCTTCAGTCCTGCCTTACCGCGTCATCAAATATATGTTTACGCTTGGCTTTACCCCTTTTTTCAGCGGCGGTTTCAAGGATGTGATCGCGCGAATGGGTCGTATTGTTCCGGTGGACCCC
>JAGNMH010000356.1 GCA_017991275.1 Acidobacteriota bacterium | reverse complement strand
TCCAGTCTGCTGTGCCGTCTCTTTCCTTCGATCATCAAGCCACCAAAGAAGCGACGGTCAAATGGCTGGCAATGGCTGTTTACTTCATAGCCGCGCTTCACACCTTGCGAAGCTCAGAGCGGCGAAGAAAGGTTCTTCTCACATTGGCCGTCTTTGGATTCGCCGTTTCGGTTTTTGCCATCGTTCAGCGGCTGACTTACAACGGCAAAATGTACTGGGTGCGACCGGTTTCGATTTACATCGCTCCTTACGGGCCTTATGGAAATTACAACCACTTTGCTGGCTTGGTTGAATTGATACTGCCTTTGCCGCTCGCCTTTTTGTTGTTTGCTAGGATCAAGTTTGAACAGCGATTGATCTGGTTGATTGGCTTAGTGATGATGGCTGTCGCACTGGTTTTTTCAGGATCACGCGGAGGCATTCTGGCTCTGGGCGTCGAACTGCTGGCGATGATGTTGATTGCAGTTTGGGCGCAGCGGCGCGGATTGAGCGAAGAAATCAGTCTGGCCGGAAACAAACTGATTGCCGCCGGAGCGTTGGCATCGGTTTTGTTGTTGGTGATGTGGATCGGTTATGAGCCTTTGGCCAAACGATTCAATTTGCTGCGCCAGGGTTCCGGCGAATACTCGCTGGTGACGCGCACCGAATACTGGCGCGGAGCATTGCAAATGATTCAGGATCATCCCTTGACCGGTGTGGGGCTTGGCGCATTTCAGACTGCTTATCCGGCTTATGGCCGTTCGTCTGTGAAGAACGAAAGGCTGGAACATACACACAACGATTACCTGCAATTGCTGACCGATGCCGGTTTGGTTGGCGGTTTGATCGGCTTGTGGTTCTTGTTGGAGTTGTTTCGTGGGCTTCGTCGGCAGTTTCAACAACTCGACCGAATGCGCAGCAATGACCGCTCGCTGATGTTTGGTGGTTACGTCGCCTTGCTGGGAATTGCGGTTCACAGCTTCCTGGACTTCAACTTGCAGATCGCGGCTAATGGTCTACTATTCCTGTTGGTCGTTGGTTTGGTTTCCACGATTGATTTTGAGGTAGCTGATTTAGGATTGTCGAAAAGACCTCAAAAGTAATTTCTCAGCCCCAATGGGGCGAAATGTAGCAGCCCGGTGCAACGCACCGGGAAAGCAATTAGAAGACTCTAGAAGCCCTGAAGGGGCGAAATGTGCAGTCTTATTGTTTCGCCCCTTCAGGGCTTGCGGAATTGTTGACTTGCTACCCAGTGCGTTGCACTGGGCTTCCATATAATGCCCCTTTGGGGCTGAACAATTGCGACGATGCGACGATTTAGCGAATTATCCAAAGCCGAACAGGAAGAAATTGAGTTGGCTTACCATCAAATGAAGCCTGAAGATTTTGATGAACAAATGAAGCGGGCTGAATGGCAGGTTCCGTCGCGCGTGAAGGAAGGATTGAAAAAGTTGTCAACGATGAAAGTTCCTTTGCTTGATTTGGTTGCGCAGCACCAGACTATCCGTGATGAAGTCATGGCCGAAGTGACCCGCGTTTTTGACACTCAGCAATTTGTCATGAGCGCGGATGTCACCAGCTTTGAACGCGAAATTGCCGAATACTGCCAGGTCAAACATGCCATTGGCTGTGCTTCGGGGTCGGACGCTTTGCTAATGGCGTTGATGGCGCTTGGCGTTGGGCCTGATGATGAAGTCATCACGACGGCGTACACATTTTTTGCGACGGCCAGCGCGATTACTCGGCTTGGCGCTCGACCGGTTTTCCTGGATATTGACCGCGACGATTTCAATCTGAATGTTGAACTGCTGGAACGTGCGATCACTCCGCAAACAAAAGCGATTTTGCCGGTTCATCTTTATGGTCAGTGTGCGCGAATGGACGTGATTCTGGAAGTTGCCGCGAAACACAGCCTACCCGTAATCGAAGACGCCGCCCAAGCCATTGGCTCTGAATTTCAGGGACAACGTGCGGGTTCGATGGGCGTCATTGGTTGTTTCAGCTTTTTTCCTTCAAAAAATCTTGGCGGAGCAGGTGACGGCGGATTGATGGTGACGAACAATGATGAGTTGGCGGCCAGGCTTCGCATGCTGCGAGTCCACGGCATGGAGCCTAAGTACTACCATCAGGTCGTTGGGATTTGCAGTCGTCTGGACGGATTGCAAGCCGCCGTCTTGCGCGTGAAGTTGCGTCACCTGGAAAAGTGGACTGAAGCTCGTCGAGTGAATGCCGCACGTTATGGCCAGCTTTTCAACGCTGCCGGTTTGACTGAAATCATAGCGCCGAAAATTCACGACGATTGCCGACACATCTTTCACCAGTACACTGTTCGCTGTCAGCGTCGCGACGAATTGAAAGCCCACCTGCAAGCCGCTGGCATCGGCGTTGAGATTTATTACCCGGTGCCGCTGCACTTGCAGGAATGCTTTGAGTTTCTGGGTTACAAGCGCGGCGATTTGCCTGTTACCGAACAGGCGATGCTGGAATGTTTGTCGCTGCCGATTTACCCGGAACTGACCCCCGACCAGCAGAAATACGTGGTCGAAAAGATCGCGGAATTTTACAAAGCTTGAGGAAGGCGACGGCGAGATGGCTTCGATTTACGGCGGCGCAGTGGCGATTATCAAAGGCTTGTTCAACCTCACTGGATTGGACGTTACCAGAGCAAGCCGGAATCCAAGTCGAACTTTGTTGGGATTGCGTCATTTGCCGATTCGTTCGGTGATTGATGTCGGAGCCAACACTGGTCAGTTCGCGCAGCACATCATCCAATTTTTCCCCCAAGCCAGACTTTATTGTTTCGAACCTTTGGACGAACCGTTCGCCGAGTTGCAGAAATGGGCGAAGGCTCAAGGCGGAAGAGTCAATGTGTTCAACTTGGCGCTGGGAGCGGAACAAGGCGAAGCAAAGATGTTTCGCCACGTTGAACACAGCGCGTCGTCCTCGCTGCTGGCGACGACCGAAGTTTGCAACCAGCTTTACCCGCAAACTCAGGCGCAGGATTCTGTGCCGGTTAAGCTGACGACTTTGGACGCTGCATTGCACGATCATAATTTGCAGGCCGAAATTCTGGTCAAACTTGATACGCAAGGTTATGAACGTCAAGTGATTCAAGGTGCAACAAACACGCTAAGGCAAGCTTGCGCCGTCATCGTCGAAATCAACCTGCTCAAGCTTTACGATCAACAACCTTCGTTCATTGAACTGGCTGCGATGCTGAACGAGCTTGGGTTTAGATATGCCGGAAATTTGGATCAGACCTGTTCGCCAATGGGGGAAGTCGTATACGTTGACGCTGTGTTTGTGAAGTAATGTGGAGTGCTGCGACTCGACGCAGCTTTTCTTTCTTTACTCGAAAATCCTTGTTGACTCGAAGGCGATTTGATTAGAACGCGAAAGCGGAGCCAAGCCGCCGCAGTCCAAAAAGATTTAATATGGAATTGCCACAACAGACCGACAAACACACACGACTGGCCGAACGGCTAACCGCCGCCGCAAATGCGATGGCCAGAGGGAGATTCAGGCGCACGCTCAGCCGTCCGCGAAAGATGGTTTATCCCAAAATGCTGCAATGGGCTGGCAACACAACCGAAGTCACCGCCATGACTTTTTGGGGCGAACCAATTTTGGTTATTTTGCCTGAACTGATTTCGCTGACAATCTGGCGTTATGGATTTTTTGAAGAAGACGTTTGCCGATTCATGCTCAGAGTGTTGCGGCCTGGCATGAACTTCGTGGACATAGGCGCGCATTTCGGGTTCTTCACGCGTTTGGGTTCTTATCTGGTTGGCGACACCGGACGAGTTCTTTCCTTTGAACCTACGCCAAATACTTTTGGCCAGTTGATGCGAAACACCGTCGGCAGCGACAACGTCCTGATTCACAACTGTGCGGCTTACAGCAGCGAAACCGAACTGACGCTGCGAGACTTTGGGCTGGAATATTCCGCTTTCAATTCGGCTTTCGGAATGCGAGAAGGAGATTCAAAGACAAGTCGCCAAGGCATAGAGTTCCAGACTCGCGCGCGAAAAGTAGACGACGTTATCAAAGAGCGAGGTTTGCCGGTTGTTGATCTGGTCAAAATTGATGCTGAAAGTTCGGAGCTTCATGTGCTGCAAGGAATGACCGAAATTATCAAACGCGATCAGCCGCGAATCATTCTGGAAACCGGAGATTTCGGTTTGGACGGAGTTCCAAAAACTGCCGAGTTGATTGGCTGGCTGCGCGATTTTGGCTACGAGCCTTTTGAGATCGGACGCGACAACGTTTTGCGTCCGGCTGCAAGGACGAAGTTCGACTTTGTCGGCAGCAATCTGCTTTTCAGCGTGTCTGGCACGCCAAGCCCGGAGGCTTGATGGCCAATCGGCGTTTGCTCATCAATGCCGGAATGTCCGTCGTTCAGATTCTGGCGATGAGCGTTTTGTTGTGGTTCTTGTACAGGTTTTTGCTGCGCTCCATCGGTGTGGAAATGCTTGGAGTTTGGTCTTTGACTTTGGCAGCGGCGGTTGCGGCGCGCGCGGGCGATCTGGGTTTTTCAGCCAGCGTAGTCAAATACGTGGCTTCGCATCTGGCTCGCAGCGACGAAACGCGAGCGGCGCAAGTGGTTGAAACCGCTGCGCTTTCGGCTGGGGCTTTGACCGGTTTGATTTCGTTGGCCGCTTTTCCGTTGTTGCGCTGGGGGCTGGCGCATTTGCTGAAAAACGAGTCGCTTCAGGCTGCTGAAAACCTGCTGCCTTATGCGCTTGGCTATCTTTGCCTGAGTTCCGTTGCCGGAGTTTTCCAGTCTGCCTTTGATGGTTGCCAGCGAATGGCCGCTCGCAGTTTGCTGGTCATTGCTGGCGAAGCTGTTCATCTTGCACTGTGTTACTGGCTGGTTCCGCGCCACGGTTTGCTGGGATTGGCTTACGCCCGGCTGACGCAAACGGCTGTCTTTCTAGTAATCAACTGGTTGGCGCTGAAAAGATTTTTGCCGAAGCTGAGTTGGTTGCCGATTCGTTGGCGGCTTGAAGCCTTCCGCGAAATGATGGTTTACGGGTTGAATGCGCAGGTTGTCTGGCTGGTAAGTTTGCTGCACGACCCGCTGACCAAAAGCCTGTTGGTGACTTTTGGCGGAACCGCGCTGGTCGGTTATTACGAAATGGCCAGCCGTCTGGTCAGCCAGCTTCGGACTGCAATCATCGCCGCCAATCAATCTCTGGTTCCTGTGATTGCTGGCTTGCACGAAGAACAACCGGACGCGACAAACCGGCTTTACCGCGAATCTTACCGCCTGCTTTTCTTTTTCGGAGTTCCGCTGTTTGCTTTGCTTGGAGCATCGCTGCCAGTGATTTCCGAACTTTGGATAGGGCATTACGAAAAACGATTTGTGCTTTGCGCAGCGTTGCTGGTGGCAGGATGGTTGGGAAATTTGTTGAGCGCGCCAGCTTACTTCGTCAATCTCGGAATCGGTGAATTGCGTTGGAACACCATCAGCCACCTGGTGCTGGGAGTTTTGAATTTGATTTTAGGTTGGACGCTGGGCAAAGCCTTCGGCGGTTACGGAGTCGCCGCTGCCAGCGCGCTGGCTTTGATTGCCAGCGGAGCCACACTCATCGCGGCTTATCATCGGAAGTGGAATGTGTCGTTTGCTGAGTTGCTGCCGCCCGCCAGTTTTCAATTGCTGGCTTCAGGCATTTTAGGCTCTCTGGTCGGAGCGATGGTTTATTACAAACTGCGACCAGCAATTGAGTTATGGCCAGTCGCCGGATTGGTAGCATTGCTCAGTGGGCTGTTGATCGCCGTGTCCGCCTGGTTCCATCCGACACGAAAACGATTGAGCGACTGGCTGGCTTCAATGTTGAGCAGTGGCAGATGAATTTTGATCACCGTGTGTACATTCAGAGGTGGGATAGGTTCAGAACCTTGTCATTACCCACATTTTCCGCATTTAGCGATTTTTGCCTTTTGCCCTGAAAGGGCTGTGGATATTAGATACTGTCTTGAACGTCAACCAGCAAAAACGAGATTTGGGTTAAACGAGCAATTATTTTTCAAGACGCCAAATGCTTGATGTAGCAGTTTCCGCATGGATGCACAGACGATCTGCATAGGCG
>JAGNMH010000355.1 GCA_017991275.1 Acidobacteriota bacterium | reverse complement strand
TAACGTCCGTCGCGCTGGTTATTCCAGTAAATACCTGTCACGACTCCCAAAGTCAGCAGCACAAAACCGACCGTCAACGACCGATAACCGATTTCGTCGCAAGTGTTCAAAGCTGGTAATCGCTGAAAAGCCGCCCCAAAGCGCTTGGCTTTCAGTTTGCGTTCCTGAATCAGATACATCAGCCCGCAAACAAAAGTGACAACAAACGCCGCGTAAGAAAAAATGACCAGCGTGACGTGAATTGGAAAGATGACTTTGGTGGCCGTGCTGGCTGTAATCGCGCCTTCCAACTCGGTCGGCAACGATTGCGAAGAATCCGGCAGGATCATCGAAATCAGCGCGAACAGATAAACCAACGGCAGCAGAAAAACAGGCAGCGCGCGGCTTTGGTAACGGCGACTGGCTGCTAAAAAGTAAACGACGATTGCCCAGGCGATGAAAGAGCTGACTTCGCGCGGGTTTACGATTGGGAAGTGCCCGGCTCTTTGCCAACCTGTCAGAATCGCTGCTGTGTGAGTGATAAACCCCAACCAGATTATTAGTTGCAGTTCGCGGTCTGGCCGAACTGCTTTTGTGGCAAAGACGTAAACTGAGTAAATAACTGCACCCAGATAAAACGTCAGAGCCGTGACCTGAAGAATTTCCATAAACTTGCCTCAACCTTTGAATACGGTGGCGATGATATAGACTTTAAGAACAAGAAACCAACTTCGGAGAAAGAATAGAAGGCTAAACCAATCAGATCAAACAGCTTATTCGAATAAAAATTCGATTTTTGGTCATGGCGTGTGGTAAGTTTGCCCCGGCCTCAAGTTCCGGGTAATACAGGAAAAAGCCGATGCCTGCAAAGGCGGTCAGAATCTGTCCAGTCTGGTTCTTTTGTGTTTCTCTCTTGTGGATTCAGGTATGAGAAATACTTTTGCTTGAATGTTAAAAGCTTGAATGACAATGATGAATTTTCAGGATTTGCGGCAGCAGTTTCGCCAACTCTATGACAACGAGCCGCGCTTGTTTTCAGCGCCCGGCAGGGTCAATTTGATCGGAGAACACACTGATTACAACGAAGGTTTCGTGTTGCCGATGGCGATAAACCGGCGAACTTATGTAGCCCTGGCTCCACGAAATGATCGTAAGATTCGTTGTGTTTCAACCGCTTTTGACGATCAAATTGAATTTGAACTCAGCGCCGATCTGAAACCCGCCAACGACTGGGCGAATCACGTTCGCGGGATCGCCGCCTGTTTATTGCGCGACGGGTTCAATCTGCAGGGAGCCGATATGCTGATTTCCAGCGACGTGCCGTTTGGGGCAGGCTTAAGCTCTTCGGCTGCGCTGGAAATTGCCGTAGGTTTCAGCTTATTGAAAATCTCAGATCACTCGGCGATTCATTCGGCGATTGATCTGGTGCGTTTGGCTTTGGCCGGACAGAGAGCGGAGCGGGAATTTGCAGGGACTCAATGCGGAGTCATGGATCAATTCATCGCCTGTCTGGGCCAGGAAGCCAGGGCGTTGATGATTGATTGCCGCACACTTGAATACGACGCCGTGCCGATTGACCTCAGCGATGCCCGGGTCGTTGTGGTCAATTCGATGGTCAAACACGATCTGGCTGAAAGCCAATACAATCAGCGCCGAGCCGAATGCGAAGAAGCCGTGCGGCGACTGGCTGGCCATTTGCCTGGGATTCAATCGTTGCGTGATGTCGAATTGGAAGAGTTCGATCTATGGGCTGACGCATTGCCTGAAATCATTCGCCGCAGAGCCAATCACGTTGTCACTGAAAACGCGCGTACCATGGCCGCTGTTGAAGCCTTGAAATTTGGCAATCTGACCCAGTTTGGCAAGTTAATGAATGCCTCGCACGAAAGCCTGCGTGAAGATTATCAGGTCAGTTGCCGCGAGCTGGATTTGCTGGTTGAAATCGCCGCACGCTCGAACGGAGTTTACGGCGCGCGAATGACCGGCGGCGGCTTCGGCGGATGCACGGTCAATTTGGTCAAAGCCGATCAGGTGGAAAGCGTCATAACTGAAATCACGGCGGCTTATGAATGGATGATGACGGTGAAACCGGAATGTTACGTTTGTCAGGCTTCAGGTGGCGTCAGGGAAGAAAGCGAATAACCCGCAAAACGTCAGCGCACAATGCGATTGCCACAATATAGAGTTGCTTCTATAATGCCCTCCATCAATTAGTAGTGGCCGGGAAGTTAAGCGCCCAAAACATTCCTCGGCTTTCCAAAAACAGGCAGAGTTAAATATGTCACTCTTTCGAAAATTCGTTACCCATCTGCGTGGTTTTGCAACTTTCCTGGCAATCTGCGGGATTCTGACACAAAGCGTTCTGGCCGATTCGATTACTTACCGACAATTGCGCCAGGATCAAAGCAGGCAAGCTGCGACCGTGGCTTCGGCGCCGAAAACCGTTCGCTCAAACGATCAACAGCAGGACCAGGGGCAAGGTCAACAACAAGCAGGAACCGCGCAAGAAAGCGCGACTCATCCTGAGTTCGTTCGATTGCCCGATGGTCGAATCGTTCGTTACGGCCCAGGAATTGTTTGCGAAGAAAATTGTGTTGAGCCAATCGCTCCTGCAGCCTTTCGCGGCCCTGGCCCGGCTTTGTGGTGGATCGTGCCGCCGATAATCGCCGGCGGAGTTTTATGCGCTGTGCTGTGCCGACCGGATCGCGATTCAAACCCGCAGCCTTCGCCGACGATCATTATTCCGCAACCAACCGCAACCATTGCGCCTGTGACGCCCACGCCGCCGCCTGCAACTCCGCCGCCGCCTCAAGTTCCTGAACCGGGCACATTGCTTTTGTTCGGAACCGGACTTGGAGCTTTGCTGGCAAGGAAGAGAATGAAGGCGAAGTAGAGAGCGAGTAATAAATTGAGAATAAGCCGCTTGCCAAAGCGCGCAGCAAAGACTATTTCAAAGAGCTTGAGTTTCTGACGAACTCAGGCTCTTTCGATTTTGGGACGGTCGCAGGCTTGGCGTGCAAACTGTAAAGACATCAGGCGTTCAACCGACAGCACGGTTTTGTGCGATCATCAAAAAAGGATCGGTTATGAAAAGAATTCTAGTTTTAGCTTTGCTTGGAGCCATTTCGATTTCAGTATTTGCCGCCGGATTTGATTGGGAGCGGGCGGTTTCGTTGTACAAGCAGGGTCAGTTCCGCGAAGCCGTTGAAGAGTTTCAAAAGGTGCTGGCTGAGTTCCCCGAACATCCCGACAGTTGGAAATACGTCGGCCTGTCTTACTACCAGTTGAAGGAATACGCTTCGGCCATCGAGCCGTTGGAAAAGGCTTTGGAGTTGAAACGTAAGGACAACCGATTTGACCCTGACCTGTTTCGCGCGCTTGGGCAATCGCATCTGGCATTGAATCAATTCGACCGCGCGTTGCCTTACTTTGACGCGCTGACGAAAACGCAGGCAAACGTCGCCGTCAATTTTCATCTGCTCGGTGTGGTTTATTCCAATCTGAATCGCCCCGAAGAAGCCGCCGAGGCATTTCGCAAAGCCTCCAAACTTGATCCCAAAGACGCCGATTCGTTTTACTTTCTGGGCGTGCAGCAATTTCGCACCGGCAAGCTGACGGATGCCATTGCCAGTTTGCGCGCCGGTTTGGTTGCCGAACCTCAAAACGTCGAAATGCTGGGTTTGCTGACTGAATCCTTGTTAAGTTACGCCGGAAAACAAACCGATGAGAAAAAAGCCTTGTCACTTTATGACGAAGCCACGCGCGTAGCCATGACCCTGAAAAGCGTGAAAGACGATGCCGCCGCTGCCGAATTGCTTGGTCGAGCTTATCTGGCGACAAAGCGTTATCCACAAGCCGAAGCGATGTTGTCCAAAGCTGTTGAAGGGGCAAAAACTCCGAACGCGGCGCTGTATTTCAATCTGGGTTTTGCGCTGGCTCAGAACAAATCCTGGCCGCGCGCGGCTGAAATGTTTGCCAGCGCCGACAAGCTAAATCCTGGGGATGCGAACACGCTTTATTACCTGGGTTTTGTTTATGAAAACCAGCGGCGCTATCCACAAGCTTTGGAGTCGTACACCAAAGCTTATGAAGCCGGTGGTCGCAGCAACGCCGACATCAAAGCCAGCATTGACCGCGTTACTCCGTTTGCCAAACCATGAAGGTCATCTGCCGACGATGGAGATTTTGTCTTGATTGGCTAAGGCGAGGGTTTCTTCGCGGTCGAAGATCAGAGTTTTGTCAGCCGTCAGCGACATGGCCGTGACGTTGCATTCTTTCAGCGTAGCCATTGTGTTCAAGCCAATTACCGGCACATCAAATCGCATGTCTTGATTGGGCTTGGCAACTTTGATGACGGTTAGCGGACGGCCTTTCACCAATTCCGAAGCGCGGCGAATCGTCGCGTCGGTTCCTTCCATCGCTTCAAGCGCAACGACAGCTTGATTCTTAACTACGATGGTTTGGCCTAAATCCAGCCGCGCAAGCTCCGTTGCCACGTGCAGTCCGTATTCAATGTCGGCCAGTTCGTTTTTGTCAGGCGAACGTTTCGTCAGCACGCCAGCTCGCGCCAGCAACGGTTGCAAGAACGTCGTTGAATCCATCAGCGTGATGCCTTCGGATTCCAATTCATCACAGACGGCTCCGATCAGAGCGTCTGTGTTGCGGCGTTTCAACCGAGCCAGCATCTTGGCCATCCGCAAATCGGGCAGGGCATTGAGTTTGAAAATCTGCACGTGTTTGACCTGACCGGCCATGATGGCGTGAGTCACGCCTTCGCGTTTGAAGAACTTGATCAGCTTGTTCAGGTGGCCGACGCTGATCCATTCGACGACGCTGGCCAGAGTTTCAACGCTGGCGTCCGCTTCTTCCTTAATGGCGGCGACAGCCATTTCAACACCTTCAGCGCGCGCGCCTTCCAGCACCAGAAAAGGGAAGCGCCCATTGCCTGCAATTAAGCCGAATTTTTGGCCGAATTCCATCAGTTAAGTTTGCTCCTGCCAATGAAAGTGGCAGCCGATAAACAATGTCTGTCGCCCACTTTGTAGGCTCAATGATCCAATCTGACGCTTTCCTGGGGTTTCGGCTACGCCTACACCCCAGGCTTTACGCTTGCGCCCGCATTCGCGGGCTTCAGAAAGCAAAAATGTTGAAATGGTCTCCCCGTTGACGCCAGAACTCTTGAGCAATCAATTCCAGCGGACTTCTATCTCGTAATCCGCAGAGCCGCCTGAAGAATCACGAATCTCAATCACAGCCGTGTAACCGTTGCGGCGATTTGGTTGTTCGACGACGCGGACTTCGCCGCGCCCTTTGCGTTTGTCCACTGAAACGCGAACCTCGCTGCGTGGCAGGGCAGAGCTGAAATTGTAATCCACTCGCTGAGCCGGTTGGCCCGAAATCACTCGGTCACGAACCGAACGATCGCGAATTTCCAGCACGGTCACATCGTCAACTCGGCCACGCCAGGTCATCCCCCCTGAGCCGCCGAAGCCCCCAAAGCTCTGATCTCTGTCACGATCACGACCGCGATAATCGCGATCACGATTGCGGTCTTGCCCGTAACTATCAACCGACCGCAACACAAACCGTTGATTGGCTTCGCCGTTGTGGTTGTAAATCTGCATTCGTCCGCCGTCATCGCGCGCGCTGGAAGGCGAATCCAACGATTTGCCTCGCCGAGTGGTGAACCAATAACCATTGTCAGGGCCGGGGCGAACCTGCCACAACTGATTTTCGTCGCCTCTGCGTAACCTGGCCAAAACAACATCGTCTCCGCTTTCACCGCGTCCGGCGACGGTCAGGGCTTCGCCGGTGTCGGCAGACAAAATGTAGTAATACCCGTTGCCCGCATCCTGCACGTCCCATTGCGAATAACGCCCGGAACCGGATGCCTGCACGACGGTTCGCCCGTCTCTGCCGACGGAAAGCAGTCGCCGCGTAGCCACCAATTCCATTTCATAACGGCCCTCGCGCAAGACGCCTGAACTATTGCGGTCGTTATACCGACCTTGATCGCGGTTGCCGTTGCGATTGTCTTCATAACCCCAGCTTAAGTTGCTGACGCGGTTTCGCCTGGAATCAATAATGCCTTCGTACC
>JAGNMH010000354.1 GCA_017991275.1 Acidobacteriota bacterium | reverse complement strand
GTGTGTTCTGGGTGTTGCCAGAAGTCGCACCCGAAGTGTAGGTGTTGTAGAAAAGAATTGAGCCGGCTTTCTGATCGCTGGCTTCCGAAGTCGGCGGAACCAGCAGACCCGGATCAGCAGCGAGAGCAAATGTAGACAAAGCCGCAAGCACGAACAAAGCAAGCAGCGCACGTGAAAGTTTGAGTGAAGTTCGCATTTGAATTTCTCCTTGTTGAGTGTGTTCTAAAAGTTGAGTGTGTTCTAAAACTTGAAGACCATGAGCGTCACCAGTAATGGCAAAGCACATTTTCCATCAAAAACTGTTTTGAAGGGTTGCGCCTGCAAGCGTTCGTTGTGAGTAACGAGAGAGAAAACCTACAGGACGTGCGGATACTGCCCTTACAGGCAATCCAAGTCAAGAGTCGAACAATGAAAAACGCGCTTCCTGATCCCACATACCGAATAAACGGGTAGAAACAAAACGGGAGGTAAGTTTTCAACAAACTCGCCTCCCGTTTTTTGAATGCGTTGGACGATTTCCGCCCCAAGCCCTTAGCAGCTTGGCGGGAAAACCGGGATAACGTAATTCGCAGCGGCAGACAGCGTCAGGTGATGCAGGTTGTGACCGCTGTTGAAAGCGCCAGCCGACGAACCAGCGTTCGGGTTCGAGTTGATAGCCGCGCCAAGGATGCCGATGTCGCTCTGGCTGAAAACTTTGAACCAGCCAGTGCGTCCTGCCGGGATAAACGTCTCGAAGCGAGGCGCAATGCGCGGGAAGTTGTTTGAGAGCGAGTTGCGCAACTGACAGTTGCCGGAAACTGAGAAGCTCAGGGCATTTTCCGCATCGTCATAAAAAATACCGAACAACGTTGCAAGTGTCGCAGCGCCAGTACCCAGATTACCACCAATACGGTTGATGATGATCAACGTATCGTTTCCGTCTGCACGGCTGCCGACATTGTCGTCCGCCAAAGTGCGAGCCACTCGGTTGTAACTGCCAGCCAGGGGAGCACCATCGAAGAAGAGAGCAGCCAATGAACCATCTGTGCTGAGAACGTTGGTGTCGTTAAGTTTGGAGAACGCAATGGCTCCGAGGTTGGCACTATGACCAGTAGTGAATTTGACGTACTCATCACCTGCCAGATAGTTGAAATTCGCTGGGGTGCCATCGAAACCAGTAGCAACCGCAACGATGTAACCGCTGATTCCCGGATCAAGATCAGACGTAAGGAATGACGCTGTTTGGTTCGGGGTCAGGCAGATGAAGCTGTCAGCAATCGAACAACCTTCAGCAACGAAGAAAAGGTGGACGGCCACGAATCCGCGGATGTTAGAATTGGTGTTGGTGATGTTGATGCGCGTGTTTTGAGTGTTGCCACTGGTCGCGCCCGATGTGTAAATGTTGTAAATCAAAACTGAGCCAGCTTTCTGGTCGCTTGCTTCGGATTCAGCCGGATATGGCAGACCTGGGTCTGCTGCCAGAGCAAAAGAAGAGAGGACGGCGGTCGCAAAAAGCGCGAGCAACATAGTTGCAAGTTTGTGTGAAGTTCGCATTTCAAATTCTCCTTGTGGGTGTGTCGAGAGGTTGCCAAAAAGCAGATGCTGACATTGACGTTTTACGCCTGAACGCCAGTACTGCTCAAAAAGTGATTTTGCTCGTTGCTAACAATCCCAGTCACAGCGGAGCGAAACTCAAAGCAAATTGAATATTCTGTTTTCCAGGTTTTGTGCGAGAGATGTCGGCAAGCTTTCTTTGTGAGTATTGATCGTGAGGAAAGCTCACTAACGCGCCGGAGAATAGACCTAGCTCACGTGTAAGTCAATCACTGCCAGCTCCAACTGACGCACTTTGTCAGAATTATCCGACAAAATGCGTCAGTTGAAGCTCAATCAGCCTATTTTGGAGTTTTAGGACCTTCTTTTTGGTTCCCTAATAGGAAGATCAGTCCGATGGCGATCCAGCAGAACATCCTGATTTTACGGATTATGGCCAATGCAACTCCGTCGGTGCCGGCGAAGCCAAGGACTTTCGCTAATTCGCGCGTGCCAAGCTCATCAACTCCGACCATTGCCGGGACAAAAACAAATGCGATGTTCAAAGCACGGTTGACCGATTCCATCAAAAAAGCCGTGGAAAAGCTGAGGTTGGCTCCAATCAATTTCATGGTCACGAAAATTTCAGTCACTCCGGCCAGGTGAAAAGACATCTGGCAAAGGATGACCAGAAAGAAATCCATCGGGCGTTTAGCGAAAAAATCGAAGATGTATTCTTCAAGCTCGGCCAGATGAACAATCTTCGATTCGATATTGGCAAGCCTGGCTTTGTCGCGGATCAGGATTCGCGACAGCGTCATTGCTATGCCTGAACCCAGCTTCCATCGCCGCCCAATAACAATCACCGAAGCGACAATCACCATGCCCACTGCCGCCAGCGAAGCCAGCATAGCCACGCGCAGCGAACCAGCCAGCCCAAAACTGGTCAGCAAAGCAATTGCTCCGGCCATGACCATGACGCAGCTTGAAACCGTGTAGGTGATGTTTTCAACAGTCAGCGATGACACGCGCGAAGTCATTGAGACCTTGTCACCCAGCACAATTACCTTCAGCGGTTCGGCGACCAGCGGGCCTGCGGTTAAATCGCCAATGGCTTCGCCAGCCAATCGCGCTCGCCACAAAGTCCAAAATCCAATGCTGCGCTCTTCGGGATTCATGCACCGCAACCAGGACAGGCTGCGTGTCAGGTATCGAAAGGCCGAGATTGCCAGGATCAACAAAAAGCCCGCGCCAAGCTGACGAATTCGCGCGCCGATTTCAGCCAATCCGGTTTGTTGAATGACGTAAACAAACAGCGCGAGTCCGATGACAGCAGAGATGAGGGCGAGTATGCGAGATTTCATTTTTGATGTAGCGCGAACTGTCAGTTTGCGCCGTTTCTACGGAAAAGCGATTGAAGGAAGACGCAAACTGACAGTTCGCGCTACTACTCGTAACTCAAAGCGTCAACCGGGTCCTGGCTGGCGGCTCGCAACGCGGGATAAAGCGCGCCCAGCAATCCGCTAATGACTCCGGCAACGGCGGCAAAAAGAATCGTGCTGGGATCGAGTTCGATCTTCCAGCCCAGATTGTTGACCAGAAAGAAGCGAGCGACGATGGCGAAAAGCAATCCGCCGCCAACTCCGAGCAAACTGATTAACAGAGCTTCTTTTTCAAACGTCCAGGCAATCCACAACTTAGAGGCTCCGAGCGATTTCAGAATGCCGATTTGCCGAGTCCGTTCGGCAACCGTCGTGTACATCGTCAGCAAAATCACCAGCAAACTGATGACCGTCGCCAAGCCTTTGACCACGTCCAGAAAGATATTGAAGGCCGAAAAACCTTCGGCAAAAAGTTGGGGCAAATCCCGCGTGAAGATGACTTTGTAATCGGTGTGTTTTTCTGTGATGCGGCGTGCGACTTCTTCTTGCTGAGCCGTATCATCGCACTTAACGAAAATCATTGAACACTTGCCGCTGGTTCCGAGTTTTTCCTGCATCGTTGCCAAAGGAATCTTGATACGCGCACCAGCTTCAGGTTCGTAAATGCCTACGATGGTCAATTCGTGTTCAGACCATTTGATCTTGTCGCCGAGCTTGGCTTTTTTATCCGAGATGTATTTGCTGTCCACTATGGCGACATCGCCGGACGAAGGTAGCGGCTGGCCGCTGACAAGGCGAATTCTGGTAGCCGCAATAAATTGGTCATACTCAATGCCATCAACCTGCTGAATGCCAAGCCCGCCGCTGGCTCCCATCTGCAGGTTCTGGCCAACCGGCGTGGCAACAGCGACTCCTGGAATTGATTGAATCGCGGCGGCTTCTTCAGACGGAATGGTCATGTCCGCTGAAGTCAGCGTTATTCCCTGACCGCCTTGCCGCAACATGATTTCAACACCAATGTTGGCATCGCGCTGCCCTCGGTCGCGCAAAGCTCCGCGAACCAAGCCGACGGTTAGAACGACGAGTACGACTCCGACTGCGACGCCAATGACGCTGGCGGCAGTTCGTCCGGGATGGTGAGTTAAATTCGAGGCAACTAAGTTATTCATTCGTTTCAGACTCCCACCATCTGTTTGACAATTTCGGGGATCGCATTCAAGGCAGTTTCAAGCTGATCAGCGTCAACACCGCCCTCAGCCAAGTCAGGTTTGCCGCCACCGCGAGCGCCGGGCAGTTGTTTAATCACATTGCCCGCTTTGACTTTCGCAATAGCGTCGTTTGAAACCATCACCAGCAGCGAAGCTTTGCCCTCAACCACATCTGCGATAACGACGACACCGGGAGCAATTTTGCGCGTCAACGAATCGGCCAATTGGCGGCGTCCTTCTTTGCCCAGGTCTTCGACTTTGCGAACCAGCAGTTTGATGCCGTTGATTTCGGTGACTTGATCGTCGGAACCTCCGCCGCCTTGAGCCAGTTTCAGTTTCAGCTTCTCGATCTCTTTTTGCTGGTCACGCAGTTGAGCTTGCAAGCGGTCAAGTTCGCTCGGCAATTTTGCAGGCGAAGCATTGATCTTCGCGGCGGCTTCGGCCAGCAGAGTTTCGGAATGCTGGAAGCGCTCAAATGCTCCACGCCCAGTGACGCCGCGGATGCGACGAGTGCCGGAAGCGATTGCTTCGTCACTGGTGATTTTGAACGAACCAATGTCGCCAGTAGCGCGAACATGCGTGCCACCACAAAGTTCTTTGGAAAAGATTCCTTCCACTCCATTGACCGTCAGCACGCGAACTTTTTCGCCGTATTTTTCGCCAAACAAAGCCATCGCGCCCGAACGCATCGCGTCTTCAATCGCCAGCACATCGGTTTGCACCGGTTCGTTTCGCAGAATGTGATAGTTGACCAGATTTTCGATCTCTTCGATTTCGGCAGCCGTCAGCGGCTGATAGTGCGAAAAATCGAAGCGCAGATAATCAGGCGCGACAATCGAACCCGCCTGCTTGACGTGTGTTCCCAGCACTTCGCGCAAGGCCGCGTGCATCAGGTGAGTCGCCGTGTGATTGCGCCGAGTGGCATCGCGCTTTTCGACATCCACTTGAGCGGTGACGGAATCGCCGACGCTCAGACTTCCCTTTTCGACCTTAACTTTGTGAACGCGCAAATCCTGAACGGGCGAAACTGTGTCGGCGACAATAGCCGTTGCATTATCAGAATTGAGAACTCCGACATCTCCGACCTGTCCGCCGCTCTCGGAATAGAACGGCGTTTGATCCAGAATAACTTCACCTTCGTCGCCTGCCTGCAAGGACTGAACGGTTTCATCACCTTTGATTAAGGCGACGACCTTCGCGCCTTCTACTTGTGTAGTTTCGTAACCCTTGAATTCTGTTTTTGTGTCGTGACGGCGTTGCAATGTGACATAAGCAGGCTTGGTCGTTTTTCCTTCTGCGTGTTGTTTTTCGTGGCCACTTTGCTGAAGCAATTTAAGGTGCTCTTCGATTTTGGCCCTATAACCTTCCTCGCCTAACTCTTCGATGGACTTATAACCGCGCTGAGACAACACCACGTACATCAGGTCAATTGGTGTTCCGTAAGTGTCATAGAGTTTAGCCTGTTCAATTACTTCAATTCCGCGATCTGAATTCCCCTTACTCTTCTCAATCAACTCATCCAACTTCTTCAGTCCGACGGTTAAGGTGGCGCCAAACCGTTGCTCTTCCAGCCGCACCATCTTTTGAATGTAATCGCGCTGCGCGTTCAACTCAGGATAAGCATCTTTCATGAAATCAATCACGAACTCACAAACCTGGTAAAAGAACTCGCCCTTGAACCCCAGATTCTCCCGCCCGTTGTAAATCGCCCGGCGCATAATCTTTCGCAAAACGTAATTGCGCCCTTCGTTGCTGGGCAGGATGCCGTCCGCGATGGCAAAGGCGGTCGAACGAGCATGATCGGCAACGACGCGCATGGCAAAACCTTCCTGTGTTTCAGCTTTGTATTCTTTGCCAGCAAGTTTCGCGGTGAATTCGATGATCGGCTTGATCAGGTCGGTGTCGTAATTCGATTTGACGCCCTGCAAGACCGCCGAAACGCGCTCAAGCCCAGCGCCCGTGTCCACCGAAGGCGCAGGCAAC
>JAGNMH010000353.1 GCA_017991275.1 Acidobacteriota bacterium | reverse complement strand
GAAACCGTCGCCGAAGATTTACGTGACGTGAGGCCGCATTACCTGACCAGCGTTCCGCGCCTGTTCGAGAAAATTCAGGCACGCGCAATGGAAAAAGCCGAAGAGAAAGGAGGCGTAACTGCCAAATTGGCTCGGTGGGCAATTGCGGTAGGTGAACATTGGGCAGAAATTGTCAGCAACGGCGGCAAACCTGATTTCCTGTTGAGCCTGAAACACAAAATCGCCGATGCGTTGTTCTTTTCAAAATGGCGAGCGGCAATGGGCGGGCGAATTCAATACTTTGTTGCCGGTGGAGCCGCGCTGGCCCCTGATTTGGCCAAAACTTTTTATGCTGCCGGAATGCCGATCCTGCAAGGTTATGGTTTAACAGAAAGTTCGCCCGGCCTGACTTCCAATTCTGCAACCGACAATCGGCTTGGTTCTGTCGGCAAAGCAATTCCCGGCGTAACAATCAAGCTTGCCGAAGACGGCGAAATTCTGGCTACTGGCGCGAATATCATGCAGGGTTATTACAACAGGCCCGATGAAACCGCCGAAACCCTGGAAACCGACGCCGAAGGCCGCGTCTGGTTGCACACCGGCGACATAGGCGTGTTGGATGAAGACGGTTTTCTGTTCATCACCGACCGCAAAAAGGATTTGCTGAAAACCAGCGGCGGCAAATACATCGCTCCGCAGCCGATTGAAAATCTGATCAAACGCAGCCGCTTCGTCAATCAAGTCGTCGTCATAGGCAATGACCGAAAATTTCCAGCCGCGCTGGTTGTTCCGCAACTTGATGCAATTGAAGCTTTTGCCGCGCAAAACGGAATTGCCGCCAGCCCCAGCGAACTCGTCAAACACCCAAAGATCATCGCCCTGATAGAATCCGAAATTGAACAGCAATGCGCCGAGCTATCAAAGTACGAAAGGATCAAAGCTGCCTTGCTGCTCGAAAATGAAATGACTGTCGAAAGCGGCGAACTGACACCTACGCTGAAGGTCAAACGCCGCGTCGTAGTCGAAAAGCACAAAAAGGCGATTGACCAGCTTTACCATGACCGGGAAGCCGCTCACCCTACCGCCGAATAAAAAGGGGAAACGATGGCCGACAAACAACACGACGTTGAAGTGATCTTGAAATTGTACGAACTGCGCCGTGAAGAGAAAATGCGGCGCGCTCGCAACTGGTACTTCACTGAATTCAATCCGCAAAGCGCGCTGGAAATTTCCAAACTGTTCGGCAGTGGCTACGAAGCCAGCGAGCATTACCGAATGCTGACTTCTTACTGGGACATGGCCGCTTCGTTCGTTCTTAATGGCGGTATTGACGAGAAAGTCTTTCTGGATTCAAACACGGAACACATCGGCGTGTTTGCGCGGATCGAACCATTTATCGCCGAAATGCGCGAATTGTCGGGCGAACCAGATTACCTGATTCACCTGGAAACTCTGGTGATGAAAACTCCAGGTATCAAAGAAGTAATGGAGCGGCGGCGCAAGTTGTTCGCTCGCTGGGTGAAAGTGAAAGCCTCCGAAAAATTCTGATTTCAACAATGAGCCAGCAATTCCCAATCAATCTGAACATCACGCGCATCGTCAAACACTCGGCGACGACATGGAGCTTTTTCATGTCGCCGCAAAATTCGCCGCTGCCAGACTTTACCGCTGGGCAAGTCGCCGTTTTGGAAATAGACAATTATGGCGATTCTTATTTCGCTTTTGCTTCAGCTCCCGAAGATAACGAATTCGAGTTTTTAGTCAGGCGGCGAGATTCTATAGAACTGACAACTGCGCTGTTCGCCCCCAACATCGCCAAAAGAATCCTGCTGAAAAATATCGTCGGCACAGGCTTTCCGGTGGAAAAGCACAAAGGCCACGACTTGGTTTTTGTGGCCATGGGAACAGGCCTGGCTCCGCTGCGTTCGGCTTTGCGTCATATCTTTCTGAACCGTGAAGATTACGGGCGACTGTTCGTGCTTTACGGCGCGCGCACAATTGAAGATTTTTGCTTTGAGGACGAAATGGCAACCAACTGGCGACGACATGGAGTCGAGTTGCGCCAGGTCATCAGCCAACCCGGCGACAACGATTGGAACGGCCCGACCGGTTATGTGCAAAGCTTGCTGGATCACGTTGTGCCGGAAATGAATAACCCGCTGGCGCTGGTTTGCGGTTCGCGGGAAATGCAGGAACACACAAAAAGACGGTTGGACGAATTAGGCTTTGCGCCGGAAAAAATTTTGACGAACTATTAAACTTTCGCCCACGAAATCACACGAGGAAACACAACTTCATCTGTTCTTTTTGTTCCTTCGCGTTACTTCGTGGACGATTCTGAGGAGACATCAACTATGCAGATAAAAAAAGCCGCGGTGCTGGGCGCGGGAGTCATGGGCGCGCAAATCGCCGCGCATCTGGCAAACGCTGGCATTCCCTGTTTGCTGCTGGACATTGCGCCTAAAGAATTGACGCCGGAAGAGCAAGCAAAAGGCTTGACGCTGGAATCGCGCGCGGTTCGCAACCGCATTGCGCAAGCCGGTTTCGACGCAGCTCAAAAAGCCAAACCCGCCGCATTTTTCATTGGCGATGCGGCCAAGCTCGTCACCGTCGGCAACTTTGAAGACGATTTGCCGAAGCTCAAAGATTGCGATTGGGTGCTGGAAGCCATCGTCGAAAAGGTGGAAATCAAACGCTCGCTTTATGAGCGCATCGAACCGCACTTGAAACCCGAAGCGATCATCACGTCGAACACTTCCGGCATTCCGCTGGCAAGTTTGGCCGAAGGGCGTTCGGACAATTTCCGCCAACGCTTTTTGGGAACGCACTTTTTCAATCCGCCGCGTTATCTGCACTTGATGGAAATCATCACGCAACCCGAAACCGCCGGAGAAGTCACCTGCTTTATGGCCGGATTCCTGGACAAGACTTTAGGCAAAGGCATCGTTTACGCCAAAGACACGCCGGGCTTCGTCGCCAATCGGATCGGCAATTTTTCCATGCTCAATGCGTTTAACGTCATGGGCGAACTCGGGCTAAGCTTTGAAGAAGTTGACGCGCTGACCGGTTCAGTCATCGGCCATGCCAAGAGCGCCAGTTTCCGCACGCTGGATGTTGTCGGTTTGGACACCGCCTATAACGTCGCCAAAAACCTTTACGCCACTTTGCCCAACGACGAAAAACGCGAATCCTTCAAAGTCCCAGCGTTTATGGAAGCGATGGTCGAACGCCGCTTGCTGGGCGATAAAACCGGCGGAGGCTTTTACAAAAAAGTCGGCAAAGACATTGTCACGCTCGACACCGCAACCTTTGAATATCGCCCTCAACAGAAAGCGCAATTTGCTTCACTCGGCGCGGCCAAACAAATCGAAAGCCTGCCCGAACGTTTGCGCACGTTGGTTTACGCTGGTGACAAAGCCGGCGAATTTCTGTGGCAAACCATGTCCGAAGCCGGCAGTTACGCTGCCAACCGCATCCCTGAAATCGCCGACAACATCGTCGAAATTGACAACGCGATGAAGTGGGGCTTTGCCCACGAAATGGGGCCGTTTGAAAAATGGGATGCCATCGGTGTCGAAAAGTCAGTCGCGCGGTTGAAAGAAGAAGGCCGCCCCGTTCCGGCCAACGTTGAAAAGATGCTCGCCGCCGGAGCCAAGAGCTTTTACAAAACCGAAAACGGCGCGCGGCAATACTTCGATTTTGCCAGCGGCGAATACAAACCTGTCCCAACTCCGGCAGGCATCACCATCCTGAAATCGCTGAAAGACCAAAGCAAAGTCGTTAAGAAAAACGCCGGAGCCAGTTTGATTGACCTCGGCGACGGCGTGGCTTGCGTTGAATTCCATTCCAAGATGAACGCACTCGGCAGCGACCAACTGGGAATGATTCAACAAGCAATCAAGGAAGTCGAAAAGAACTTCGTCGGTTTGGTCATAGGCAATCAGGGCGATAATTTTTCGGCAGGCGCAAACATCATGATGATGTTGATGGCTGCGCAGGAAGGCGAATGGGATGAGATTAACTTGGGCGTTCGTCAGTTCCAAAACACGACAATGAGCTTGCGCTATTCGGCCAAACCGGTTGTCGTCGCTCCGCATCATCTGACGTTGGGCGGCGGCTGCGAAATGGTTTTGCACGCCGACCGCGCAGTGGCTGCGGCTGAAACTTACATCGGCCTGGTTGAAGTCGGCGTCGGCTTGCTTCCAGGCGGCGGCGGCACAAAGGAAATGGCCGTTCGCGCTGCCGAAGCTGCCGAAGCTTCACCGGGCGTGGATCAGTTTGAAGTCCTGAAAAGCAATTTTGAATTGACTGCAATGGGCAAAGTCGCCACCAACGCCGTCGAAGCTCGCAAGTGGGGCTTGCTCCGCAAAGCCGACCGCGTGGTGATGAACGACAAACGAGTCATCGCCGAAGCCAAACAAACCGTGTTGACACTGGTCGCCGAAGGCTACACTCCGCCGCAACCGCGCCAGGACGTTTTGGTTTTAGGCGAAGCGGCGCTGACCAAATTCAAATTGGGAATGCACATGATGCAACGCGGCGGCTACATCTCCGCGCACGATGCTTTGATCGGAACCAAGATCGCCACGGTCATGAGCGGCGGCAATCTGACCCGGCCCACGCGCATCAGCGAACAATACCTGCTCGATTTGGAACGCGAAGCCTTTGTCAGTTTGTGTGGAACCAAAGCGACTCAGGAACGGCTGGCGCATATGCTAAAAACTGGCAAACCGTTACGGAATTAAGAAGGAGACGTTATGCAAACCAACGAATCTGTTAAGTCACAGATGATTCAGCAAGCCGTGATTGAAAAGTTGGCTCTGCTTTCGCTGGAAAAGCAGCAGCGCGTGCTTGCTTTCGCTGAAGAGATTGCCAGCCAACAACCGGCGCAATCCAAATTTCGAGCTTTATTTGAAGATGCAGCGAAGGACATTCCGCCGGAGGCGTTCGACGAAATTCCACCCGATGCCTCATCCAACATTGATCGCCGCATTTACGGAGCGCCGGAAAAATGAAGACCGTTTTTGCCGACACGCTTTATTGGGTCTCCGGCCTGAATCAACGAGATCAGTGGTATGACTCGGTGATTAGGGCTGAAGCTTTGCTGGATGACTTCCAAATCGTCACAACAGAATCAGTGTTGATTGAAGTCCTCAACTACCACGCGGAGTTCAAATCCTACTGGCGTCAGGCAGCGGTGAATCTAGTCAGAGATATTCTTGCCAATCCCGACATCGAGGTCGTCCTACATTCGCACGACATTTTTTTGAACGGCTTGAAGCTTTACGAATCACGCCCAGACAAAGGCTACAGCGTGACCGATTGCATCTCGATGAACGTGATGCGCGAACGAGGAATTTCAGAAGTCTTAACTCACGACCACCACTTCGCACAGGAAGGGTTCGTCGTTTTGATTTGAGGAGAAAACAAAATGCGTGAAGTAGTAATCGTCAACGCCCTGAGAACCGCCATCGGCAAAGCCGGGCGAGGCGCGTTGAAAGACTCAAGGCCGGATGATCTGGCCGCAGCCGTTATCAAAAAATTGTTGGTTGATACGCCGCAACTCAATCCCGCAGAAATCGAAGACGTGGTCATCGGCTGCGCAACGCCCGAAGCCCAACAGGGCATGAATATGGCTCGGCAAGCGGCGTTGCTGGCCGGAATTCCAAATACAGCTTCGGCCATTACGATCAATCGGTTTTGTTCGTCTGGCTTGCAGGCGATTGCTCAAGCCGCCGAACACATCATGGTCGGTTCGGCTGACGTAGCCATTGGCGGCGGAGCCGAATCCATGTCGCTGTTGCCGATGGGCGGTTACAACTTGTCGCCGAACGCCACGCTGGTGGACACCTATCCCGACACGTATTTGAACATGGGTCTGACGGCTGAAAACCTGGCGCGCAAATACGAAATTACACGAGAACAAGCCGACGAATTCAGTGTCCGCTCGCATCGCAACGCCGCGGCGGCAATTGATGGCGGACGCTTCAAAGATGAAATCGTGCCCTTCACCGTCTCGACGCGCGAACTGGAAACAGACGACAAAGGTCGCGGCAAAATCCGAGTCCGCGAAACCGTCTTTGAAGTGGACGAAGGCGTTCGCCGCGATACCACGGTCGAAGGCCTTGGC